>JACIWR010000394.1 GCA_014360845.1 Anaerolineae bacterium | reverse complement strand
TTCGTTCTACCATTCGTTGACAGATGCGACGGGGCATGGCCCCGCTGCGCGGTTTGGGTCTAACTACACAGCTTGAAAAATCCCCCACCTGTGCAGTTCCGCTCCTATCTCACCGCAGAGACGCCGAGGGCGCAGAGATGTTTGCAGATTTTCTCGGCGTCTCTGCGCCTCGGCGGTGGAAAAACGCCGCTTTTCCTGCTCGTTTCTTGACTTGGGTGACTTCTCTGTCAACGAAATCCAACGAATAAACGAATAGGCAGGTAGGCCGCTCCTGTGTTGCCCCTCACCCGACCCGGTGCTGACTATGGCTTATCGGCCTCTCATCGTACCTGTCGAGGTCGCGGCCAACCCTTCGCCTGAGCTCACGCCGAAGGCTCGGTCGAACGCTCACATGCGGGGGGCGAGCCCTGGCGGTCGCCCAGGCGGGTCAGTCCTCCAGCGCCAGGACCCGCTTCAAGACCTGGCCGGTGTAGCTTTCCGGCACGCGAGCCACATCCTCTGGCGTGCCTTCGGCCACGATGTACCCCCCTTCGTCTCCGCCCTCGGGACCGAGATCAATGATCCAATCGGCGACTTTGATGATGTCGGGATGGTGCTCGATGATGACCACCGTGTTGCCCCGATTCACCAGCTCGTTCAATACTTTGAGCAGCTTGTCCACATCGGCGGCGTGCAGGCCCACGCTGGGTTCATCCAGGACATAGAGGGTTTTGCCTGTGGCGCGTTTGGAGAGTTCTCGCGAAAGTTTGACCCGTTGTGCCTCGCCGCCGGAGAGTGTGGGCGCTGGCTGTCCCAGTTTGATGTAACCCAAACCCACGTTGCGCAGCGTTTTCAGCTTGGCGCGGATGGCCGGGATGGCGGAGAAGAAGTCCATGGCCTCGTCCACGGTCATGTCCAGCACTTCGGCGATGTTCTTGCCTTTGTAGCGCACCTGCAGGGTCTCGCGGTTATAGCGCGTGCCTTTGCAGACATCGCACGGGATGTAAATATCCGGCAGGAATTGCATCTCGATGCGAATCTGCCCCTGTCCCTGGCACGCCTCGCAGCGGCCTCCTTTGACGTTGAAGGAGAAGCGGCCCGGTGTGTACCCGCGAATCTTGGACTCCGGGAGGCGAGAGAATAAATCGCGGATGGGGGTGAAGAGGTTGGTATAGGTCGCCGGGTTGCTTCTGGGTGTGCGCCCGATGGGCGATTGGTCAATGTTTATCACCTTGTCAATGTATTCCACGCCGCTGATGCCCTCGTGGGCACCGGCCCGTTCCCGCGACCCGTGAAGTATCTGCGCCAGGCGCTTGTATAACACTTCTACCAGCAACGTGCTCTTCCCGGAGCCGGATACTCCGGTGATGCAGACGAACTTCCCCAGAGGGATGTGCACGTCAATGTGTTTCAGGTTGTGCTCACTGGCTCCGTGGATGACCAACTCCTGCCCGTTGCCGACGCGTCGTTTCTTGGGGATGGGGATGCGTTTTCGTCCGGACAGGTACTGCCCGGTGATCGAGTTCTTGTTGCGCATGATTTCTTCCACGGGGCCTGTGGCGACCACGTAACCGCCCTGCTCACCGGCACCGGGGCCCAGGTCAATCACCCAATCGGCGGCGCGGATGGTGGCCTCGTCGTGTTCGACCACGACCAGCGTATTTCCCAGATCGCGCATGCCCAACAAGGTGCGGATCAGGCGCGCGTTATCGCGCTGGTGCAATCCGATGCTGGGCTCGTCGAGGATGTAGATCACCCCCATCAGCCGCGAACCAATCTGCGTGGCCAGACGGATGCGCTGCGCCTCGCCTCCGGAAAGGGTCACGGCAGTGCGGTTCAGGGTCAGATAATCCAGCCCCACGTCGGCCATGAAGTTCAGGCGGGCTTGAATCTCTTTGAGGATGCGATCGGCGATCATGAGCTGGCGTTCGCTGAGCAGCGGCTGACCGCCATTATCGCTGGCCCCTTGCAGTTCCTGTACCCAACGTAGAGCCTGGGAGATGGACATCTCGCTCACTTCGGCAATGTTCTTCCCGCCCACTGTGACCGCCAGCGATTCGGGTTTGAGTCGCCGCCCACCACAGGCGGGGCAGGGCGAATACACCATGTACTCCTCGATTTTGCTGCGCGCATAGTCCGAGGTGGTCTCCTCATAGCGCCGGCGGAGATTGTTGATCACCCCTTCGAAAGTGGTCTCGTAGCTACGGCGTTGCCCCTCGCGATTGCGATAAGTGACGTGCACCCGCTCCCGCCCACTGCCGTACAGGATAATGTTCAACTGCTCGGGAGTCAGCTCGCGCACGGGTACGTTCATCGGGATGTGGAAACGCTCGGCGACGGCGCGTAGCAGTTGGGCGTAATACCCCTCTTCGCGTCCGGCGAGATTCCAGGGCTGAATGGCTCCCTCGGCCAGGCTGAGGTCAGGGTTAGGGATGACTAGCTCCGGGTCAATTTCCATGCGCGCGCCTAATCCCTGGCAGGTGGGACAGGCACCGTGGGGGCTGTTGAAAGAGAAGGAGCGCGGCTCGAATTCGGCGAAGCTGATCCCACAGTGCGCGCAGGCGAAGTGCTCGGAGAACAGCAGGTCCTGCGGGGGATCCACGGAGACGTTCTGCACGATGACCACGCCATCGCCCAGGCGCAGTGCCGTCTCCACCGAGTCCGTCACACGGGAAGCACCGTTATCTTCCGCGCCGTGATGGATGATTAAGCGGTCCACGACGGCCTCGATAGTGTGCATTTTGTAGCGATCGAGCTCTATTTCCTCGTCTACGTCATATATTCTGCCGTCTACCCGCACGCGCACGAAGCCAGCTTTGCGCACATCCTCGAATACTGCGCGATGGTGCCCTTTGCGGTCCTTGATCAGCGGAGCCAGGATCATCACCCGCGTCCCTTCGGGCAGGTTGAGGATGGCGTCTACAATCTGTTGCGCACTCTGCCGCTGAATCTCTCGCCCACACTGGGGGCAGTGCGGCGTGCCCACGCGGGCATAGAGCAGGCGCAGGTAGTCGTAAATCTCGGTGACTGTGCCCACCGTGGAGCGGGGGTTGTGCCCCGCGCTGCGCTGGCTGATGGAGATGGCCGGCGACAGCCCCTCAATCTGGTCCACGTCCGGCTTTTGCATCTGACCCAGGAACTGGCGGGCGTAGGCGGAGAGTGACTCGACATAACGACGCTGTCCCTCGGCGTAGAGGGTGTCGAAGGCCAGGGAAGATTTGCCCGAGCCGGATATGCCGGTGATGACCACCAGCTTATCGCGGGGAATCTCCACCGTGATGTTTTTGAGATTATGTTCGCGTGCTCCGCGCACGATGATTTTATCTTGAGGCATGGTCCAACCTGGGGAGGATTTGAGAACTTATGTTCTATTTCAATTATACATGGTTTCGCGGCATTCGTCAACCGCGAACTGTTATTGTAGCACGGAATCATGCTTTGGGCAAAACTGCTCTCTGCTCTGGGGGTGCTTCGGTTTGGAGTCAGGTTTGTCTCGTAGCGGCCGACCGCTGCTGCGTCCTGAGTGGAAGCGAAGGGCTGCGTCCTGAGCGGAGACGAAGGGTGTCGGCCTACGGCGGGCAGGGCTTGTCCTGAGCCCCGACGGAGGGCCGCCTCTACAAGGCGCAAACTCGCCCCCAAACTAAAGCGCACCCTAGCCGGTTCGTACCATTGCCCATTCTGTCAAACCTGTGATATAATGGGGATGGTTCA
>JACIWR010000393.1 GCA_014360845.1 Anaerolineae bacterium | reverse complement strand
GGCAGTCCGGCCTGGTTCAGCGCCAGTTGAGCGACCACGTCGGTGATGGGGGTGCTGGCCGCGACCCACGCCGTCCTGCCGGAGGGAATCCAGGCGGTGACCTGGGGCGCGGCTGGCTGTGTGAGCTGGCCCAGCACCTCGCTGCGGGGGAAGAGAAGCACGTGCATGTCATCCTGGGGCGACAGGCCCAGCCTCTCCGTCAGGGAGAGATAAATGCGGTCGGCGGATTCCGTCCACTCCCTGGCCGTGCCGCTGCTCGCTTCCAGATAGGCGATGGAGAAGTGTTCGCTTCTCGCGATGGTGGAGGCCGGACCGGCGTACTTCCATTCTGTCCCGCGGCGCACGAATCGTGCTGGGAAGCTGATGTGGGTCGCGCGGGATTCATCGCGCCAGCGGTAGCGCAGATTCAGGGTGGCCGTGGCCTCCTCGTCTTCTATCACTGTCTGCTCGGCGCTCAGTTCGAATTGCTCCAGCGGACGGGAGTGTATTTCCCTGAACCAGCCCATCTGCTGGGCCAGGAAGTCGCTGTCGGCGGCGTCCAGCAGGGCGACGTAGCCGGCGGCGTCATTCTGCAGGACGGCCTCGCTCAGACGCGCGACGGTGCGTTCGACCTCCACCTGGGACTCGCTGAGAGCCAGCAGGGTGTGGGCGGTCAGCACGCCGACGGCGCGCAGCTTCTGCGGGACGATATTGTCCGGCACGTCCGCCGCCGTGTGATAGGTGGTGTCGTTGGTGCCGTCAAACCAGATGAGCAGCGAGGCGGGGATGCCCGCCCTTTGGAAGGGCACGTGGTCGCTGCCGCCACCGTTGGTGACGGTAGTGGTGATGCCCAGGAGGCTGGCGCTGACGGTCAGTTGGTCGGCCAGCGACCCCGGCCCCTCGATGTACAGCGTGTCACCTTCGCCAGCGCCCACCATGTCCAGTTGCAACATGGCCACGGTGTTATCCAGGGGATAGGGCGGGTGCTCGACGTAATAGATGGAGCCCAGCAACCCCTGCTCCTCGGCGTCCCAGGCGGCGAAGAGGACGGTACGCTGGGGGACGTAGCCCTGCTCCTGCCACAGGCGAGCAACTTCCAGAAGGACGGCCACGCCGGAGGCGTCGTCGTTGGCCCCGGCGAAAAGCGCTCCGTCGGGAGCCTGCCCCAGGTGATCGTAGTGAGCGCCGAGGACGATCACTTCGTCGCGGGCGGTGGGGTCGCGACCGGGCAGCACGCCGAGCACGTTGCGCGCCGGGGCATCGGCTTCTTCCACAAGGGAGGCGCTCATGCGGACGCGAGTGGGCAGGTACAGGGAGACGTAGTGGATGGTGAGATCGTCGAGGGTGTAGCCGCTGCCGGAGAGCAGGGTCTCGGCCACCGTGGGACTGATCTCAAAGGCGGGAAAAGTCTCCGGCACCCAGCTCACCTCGCGGAAGCTGCGCCCCATACGCAAACGGTAAGTGTCCTCGTTGATCAGTAGCAGACCGCCCACCCCGTGTTCAATGGCCTGGCGGTAGACGTCCTGTCCGGGATACGTCCAGCACAGGACCACTTTATCCACTACGTCTTGGCCCCGGAAGTCCTCTGGCCGACAGCGATTGAGCCAGACTACCGGCCCATCGGCCTCTCCCCCGCCGACGTAGCCCCCGCTCACGGGGCGGAAGTCCACACGATAGGTGTAGGAGATGACCGTGCCGTCGGGAACGATGGCCGCCAGCGTAGGCACGCTAGTCCACTGGCCAAAGGGCACGGTGAAGTTCTGGAAGTAAGTTCCATTGTCGCCGGCGGGCTGCAGTCCGTACTCGGCGAAGCGGGCGGCGATGTATTCTGCTGCGGCCTGCCCGCCGGGCGTGCCCGGCTGGCGCCCGGCGAACTGCGCCCCGGCCAGGGTCTCGATGTGCGCGAAGGCTTCTTCTTCGTCGAAGGTCAGGGCCAGGGCGACAAGATCGCCCTGCTGAACCAAGGGCCCCGCTTCGCGCACCACATCCTGGACAACGGGTGTGGAAACGGGCAGAGGTGTGGGTTGGGCACTTATCGCCCCCGCTGTAGGCGTGACGGCAGGGCGGTGAATCAGGGGAATCTCCGGAGCGGTGGGTTGGAGCAGTCCCCAGATATACCACAGCAGTCCTGCCTCGACGAGCAGCAAGGCTATGATGGCGATGACCAGGGAGCGTCTTTTAGTAAATATGTTCCTCATAATCTCTCATAGCGCCGTCTTTTGCGGATCCCTGTTCTCGCGGAGTTGTACTCTGCGAGGTGTCTCGTCCCCCAAGGGTAGCGTAGCAGCCTGTCCTCGACGGCGTGGGGGGCTTGTGGGAAGCTGGCGGGCGATTAGGGTCGCCAGGCGGGCAGGTAACTGCTCGCCGCCCCGACCCGTAGCCGGTTCACTTCTCCCCCGGCGGTAGCCCGGGCCACGTAGATATCGGACTGGCTGTTTTCATCGCCTTCCAAAGCGGAGAAAGCCAGGTACTGCCCATCGGGTGACCAGGTAGGCGACATCCCGCCCACATCCCCATCAATCTGCGCGCTGGGTTCCATGATGGTGCCCCGCTCCACGTCCAGAATAAACACGTCTTTGGGCCCCTGGGAGATGCCGGCCACGTAGGCCAACTTATCGCCCTGCGGGGACCACACTATCCGTGCCACGAAGTAGGCCGGCAGAGGCTTACCGGTCAGAACGGTGGGCTCAGGAGTGGCCTCGGTGACCGGTTGCACGGGAATGGTGACCAACTCGGTGCCCATAGCGCTGGTGCGGGCGTAGGTGAGGCGTTGACCATCGGGTGACCAGGCCAGTCCCTGCCCCACTCCCTGCATCAGGCACTGGGGCGAGCCGCCGTGACTGCTGACCGTGCATAAGCTGAAAGGCTGCGGTCCACGCGCAAAGGCCACCTGTTCCGCGTCCGGCGACCAACTGACCTGGTAAAAAGGCACCGCCTCAGTGGTCAGGATGACCGCCTGACCGCTTTCCACGCTGATGGCACGCAGCACGCCATGGTCAGCACCTGGCTCCAACTCGCCGTTGGCGTCGGTATCTTCCACGACGCCCAGCAGCAAGCGGTCGCCCTGCGGGGCCCAGTGCAAGGCGAAGGCCAGGCCGGAGAAGCGGGCCAGGGTCGTGCCCTCGCCGGTCTCCAAATTGATGACGCGCAACAGAGTGCCATCCTCCAGGGTTATCTCCCCGTCGCCGTTGTTATCGCCCAGGTGAATGTAGGCCAGTTGCCGGCCGTCGGGCGACCAGGTGGGATAGGAATCCTGACCGGGATCGTCGGTTAGCCGCTGCAGGTGATCGCCGTGGCGGTCCATGAGATAGACCTCGGGATCGCCCTCCCATTCGGAGATGAAAGCGATGCGGTATCCCTCGTCTTCAGCGGGGAGAAGTCCGGCGCGTTGTATCAACGCGCCGATGAGCACAATCAGGATGGCTACGGTGAGCACCATCGCAACGGTATCCAGGATTTTTCTTATGCCTTCTTTTCTCTTCACGGTTATCCCTCGTAAAATAAAATGCAAAGGCGTAGCGGCCGACCGCTGCTGCACCCTAAGTTAAATCGAAGGTGTCGGCTGCTCGAAATGATTCAGCAGGTCGGGCCCGTGGCCCGACGCGGATGCCCCCGGCGCAGCGAGCGCAGTCGCCAGGGCATCCTGAGCGGAGCGAGCGCAGCGAGCGCAGTCGAAGGTAGCGGTAGTCGATGTGGCCGAGAGCCATCCACTTCCTTAGTCCC
>JACIWR010000392.1 GCA_014360845.1 Anaerolineae bacterium | reverse complement strand
CCCTTATAACATCAATCCCCTGGAGGCCGGCTTCCCTGGCTACGTCAAATTCCATAAGCCCTTCTTCGTCGGTCGCGCGGCCATGTTGGAGGCCGCGGCCACGCGCTCGCGGGAGGTCGTCCGCTTCCGACTGAACGAACCCGGCGCGCGGGCCTTGCGCGGCGGGGAGACAGTGGTCAACAGGCGGGGGCAATACATCGGTCGGGTGACCAGTTGCACCCTGGTGGGTACGACGCAGATTGGGATGGCCATCGTGGACCGGCGCTACACAGAGCCGGGTACGGCCATCGCCATCTATCCTACTCCGGCCGGCCGGCGTGGTCCCAGCGCCAAGCCCCCCGCCGAGCTGGCAGAGGGTGACAAGGTAGTATTGCCCGAATGGGCTACCGTACTCACGCGGTTCCCAGAGGAGGAAGAGAAAGCCGCGGCCAAGGGCTTCTTCCCTGCGCCCGAATAGTCTGCCGCGCCCGTGCCAGGTGCGACGTACCTGCGAGGTGCGTCGCACCTGAACCCCCGTTTGACAGTAAAGCTATGGTGAGATAAAATATCCCCACGCACACCAATTAGCTGGCGGGGGTGTTCTTGCTTGATCTAGCGATTATCATCGTAAACTACAACACCCGCGATCTGTTGCGGGATTGCCTGGCCTCGGTGTACGATAACCGAGGCGATTTTCGCTTTCAGGTCTGCGTTGTAGATAACTGCTCTTCCGACGGCAGCGCCGAGATGGTGCGCGCGGAGTTTCCGCAGACTCTGGTGATCGAAAGCGAAATCAACGGCGGGTTTGCTTACGCCAATAACCTGGGACTGCGCGCCTTCGGCTTCGCCGAAAGCGGCGATGTCGCTCCCGAGGCGGAACCACGGCGCGAAGCTCCTGCCCCGACCCCATTGCCTCGTTATGCGCTCTTGCTCAATCCGGATACCATCCTGCCGCCGTCGGCCCTGGCCGGGATGCTGGAATTCATGGACGCTCATCCCGAGGCCGGAATCTCGGGGCCACGACTGGTGTTGGCCGATGGTAGCCTGGACCTGGCCTGTCGTCGCAGTTTTCCCACACCAGAGGTGGCCTTCTACCGCCTGGTCGGGCTGAGCAAGCTGTTCCCCCGCAATCGCCGTTTCGGACGATACAATCTCACCTATCTGGACCCCGACGAGATGGCCGAGGTGGATTCAGTAGTGGGAGCCTGCATGATGGTCCGCCGGGAAGCCATTCAGCAGGTGGGTCTTCTCGATGAAACCTTCTGGATGTACGGTGAGGACCTAGATTGGGCTTATCGCATCAAGAGCGCCGGCTGGAAGGTGTTTTACAATCCGGCTGTGACCGTGCTGCACTACAAAGAAGCGGCCAGCCGGGGTGATCGCCAGATTCGGCCCAAGACGCGCTACGAGTTCTATCGGGCCATGTACGTGTTCTACCAAAAGCATTACGCCGCCACGACCCCTTTCTGGCTGCGCTGGCTGATAGTGGGCGGGATTGTGTTGCGTGGCGGGATGGTCATGCTGCAAGAAATTCTAAAAGCGGGCAAAGCCCCTTTGAGGGAGGTGTCCAGTTGAAACGCCAGGCAAAAGCGGTCTTTATCATCACTCTTTTGCTGGTTGACCTGGCCATGGTCATGTTAGCCTTCTTCCTCGCTTACGAGCTCCGACTGCGCATCCCCTGGCGGATGCCTGCGACGAACATCGGGACTTTTGACAGTTATGCGGGGATGATGGTCGTCCATGCTTTAACCATGGTCACCGTGTTTTTCTTCTATCGCCTGTACCACCGGCAACGGGTGCTCTCTTTGATCGAAGAAGCATCTTCTATCTTCGGTGCCGTGTCTGTAGGCACTATCATCTCCATTGCTCTGACCTCTTTCTTCTTCCGGGATAGCGTGGTCGAGTTGGGGTATCCCTGGACGATGGTGATGTATAGCTGGCTGCTCACCCTGTTTCTGGTGGCGGTGGGTCGGTTTGCACATTCACGGCTTCAGCGCGCCCTTCAAGCGCGGGGCTGGGGCGCGGATCGTCTGCTCATCGTGGGCACCGGCGACGTGGGTCAGACCATATGGCAAAAAGTTCGCTATACTCCCAGCCTGGGCTATCGCATTGTGGGTTTCATCAAAAACGGCAGTGAAGAAGAGGCCAACAATCCTCTGGCAGCAGTGGACGCTCCCATTCTGGGCACGATTGAGGATATTCCGCGCGTGATTGAGGAGCATGATGTCAACGAGGTGATCATCGCCTTGCCGGAAGCGCCCCGCGAGCAGATTACCAATATCATCTCCCTCTGCGAACGGGGACGGGTGGGCATCAAAGTTTACCCCGATTTGTTCCAGATTATGGCCAGCCAGGTGAGCATTGGCGATCTGAGTGGCCTGCCCCTGCTCACCGTGCGGGATATTGCCCTGCGCGGCTGGCGCCTGACCTTGAAGCGGGCTATGGACATCATTGTCTCGGCTGTGGCCCTGGTGATTCTTTCCCCTTTCATGCTACTCGTGGCACTACTGATTAAGCTGGATTCGCCGGGACCGGTGTTCTACGCTCAGGAGCGCATGGGTCTGGACGCCAAACCGTTCTGGTGTCTCAAGTTCCGTTCCATGCGGCAGGATGCCGAAGCGGAGACGGGACCGGTGTGGGCGAAGAAGGACGATCCGCGCCGCACACGTCTGGGCGCTATTCTGCGCCGCTTCTCCATTGATGAACTGCCTCAGCTTATCAACGTCCTGGTGGGCGATATGAGCCTGGTCGGGCCGCGCCCGGAGCGACCGGTGTTCGTCGAGCAGTTCAAGCGCAGCATCCCCCGCTACATGGAGCGCCACCGCGAGAAGGCCGGACTCACCGGTTGGGCCCAGGTCAACGGTCTGCGCGGCGACACTTCCATCGCCGAGCGCACCAAGTACGATCTGTGGTACGTAGAAAACTGGTCGCTGTGGCTGGATATTAAGATTCTGATCCGCACCATCTTCATGGCTTTCACCGACCGGAATGCATATTAACCCGCCTCCCGGTCACCTGCCTGCGCGGGACGGGCTGGGAAAGCCCGTCCCACACCCTAACCCCATGGCAACAGAAAGAGATACCCGATTATGAAATTGGGCTTCGCGGTCAAGGTCCTCGGCGAACCGGGTCTGAAATCCCACGACACCCGGCGCTGGCAGAATAGCCCCCACCTCAGCGTCAGCCTGGCTTACTTGCGCGACATCTTCGCTTACCTGCGGCGACAGGGGATCACCATGTACCGCATGGCCTCGGACCTGGCTCCTTATCTGACTCACCCAGACCTGCCTCAGTTTCACGATCAGATTGAAGAATGCGCCACCGAGTTGGAGGCCGTGGGTCAGATGGCCCGCGCTGATGGTCTGCGGCTTTCCTTCCACCCGTCCCAATACGTCGTCCTCAACGCTCAACAAGAGACGGTAGCCGAGCGCAGCGCGCGCACCCTTGTAGCGCAGGCGCAGATTTTGGACGCGATGGGGTTGGGGCCGGAGGCGGTAGTGGTCATCCACGTAGGCGGGGTCTACGGTGACCGGGAGGCCGCCCGACAACGCTTCGTCACCCGTTACCTGCGCCTGCCCGAGTTGGCTCGTCGTCGGTTGGTGCTGGAGAACGACGACAATCGCTTCTCCGTAGCCGACATCGCCTGGATTCACCGTGAAACGGGCATCCGCTTGATCTTCGATCACCTCCATTTCTGCAATTACAACCCCCAAGGGATGGACACCATCGAGGCCTTGACCACATGCCTCAGCACCTGGCCC
>JACIWR010000391.1 GCA_014360845.1 Anaerolineae bacterium | reverse complement strand
GAAGATGAAAAGCTCATCCTTCTGTGGTAGAATTGTTTTGACCCAAACACCTATCACAGAGAGGATGAGCCATGACAATCATACCACAAAACGCGACACAAGCAAGTAAAGAGGACCCGCTTTTCACCAGTTTGCACCTTGACAATTTCATCCCAGCTGAATTGGCTTTGGCGGTCCTGATGGCGTTGGCCAGAAATCGCATCAAGGGGCACTATTTCAGGCCTCAGACTATTCCTCAGGTGGTGCGGGAGGTGCGTTATCGTCTGGCCAAAGACCCCATCATGGCTGAGATAGCGGCTTGCTATGAGCGCCAACCTGCGGGGCCACCGCTGCTCCTCCGTTGCCAGATCTCTGCCTGGGCCTACATCTTCGGTCTGGCGGTAGATGCTCTCTGTCAGGCTCTCGAAGAAGATCATCACAGGCCGCTGCGTAACGCCCTGGGCCAACGAAAGCGTTGCTGGCCCCAGCGTATCTCCGAGTTCCATACTCGCATCGGGCCAGAGCTCAAGCAGCGCCTCTACACGCGCTTCAAAGACATCCTGATCGAGGTGCTGGAGCTGACCACCCTCTCCGAAGTTGACCTGGAGCGAGCTACTGCCCAGCAGACCTTCGACCTCTCCCTTCTGGCCATTGCCGACGCCTATGGCTTCAGCTACTTTCTCAACTATGCCTACTGGCAGGGTCTGTTTGCCGCCATCGAGGCTGCCCTGACCAAGGAGGTCAAGCCCAACGCCTATTCCACTCGCGAGCTCATGGCCAGCTACTTGCAGCGTCTGGATGGCGGGATCCGCACCCCTTCGGCCCTCTCCAACGAATTGCGCAACGACCTGTGGGCCCACGACGGCCAAGGTCGGGCCATCATCGCCCCTTTGGGGCGCACCTTTGTGGAGCGGCTGCGTCTCGTAGACCCTGACAGGCTGATCGTCTTCGAGAAAAGGCTGGTGCGCCGGGCTTTGCGCCCCCACCTGCGGCTGCGGGGACGTCACTATCGGCCCATCGTGGCCATCGACGCCACCCTTCTGCTGTTGCGTGGTGACTTTGAGGGCAAGGGCAAGTACTGGGACCACGTGGCCAAGAGGGCCATCTGGGGCTACAAGCTCTACGTCATCATTGCCGTAGAGAGCAGGTTGCCCCTGGGTTTCATCCTGCGCACTGTAGAAGAAGGGCAAGATGATCCCCAGAGCGAAGCCCAGTTCCTGGACCAGCTCCTGGCCCAGGCCAGAGAGCTCCTGGGGGTAGATCGCCTGGGCTTCATCCTCTTCGACAAGGGCTTCTGGAACAGTGATGAGTTTGCCAAGCTCGACCATGAAGAGGAGAAGCTGATCACGGCGGCGGTGCTCTATAAAAGCATCAAAGAAGCCATCGCCGCTGTACCCCGAAGAGGGTGGATCCGTGCCCAGCGTAATGAACGGTGCGCTGATACCCGATTGACCTTACCCAACGGCCACACCCTGCGGCTGATCATCTGGAAGAAGTTGGGTCGGGTGGTGGTGCGCAGCAAGAACGGCCCTCCCAAACGGGATAAACGAGGACGCATCATCACCAAGCCGGGGCCAGTACACTACTGCTACCTCACCAACCTGTCAGCCGATGAGTGGGACCCCGACCAAGTTATCGCCCTCTATGGGAAGCGCTGGGGCGTGGAAGACTTCATCGAAGAGATCAAGAACCAGTACCACCTGGGACGCTTCCCGGGCAAAGATTTGCAGTTGGTTAAGGTGCATCTGATTCTGACGTTGATCCTTTATATTCTCATGAAGCAGTTCAAACAACTGGCCGCTCAGTGGCTGGAAAAAGCTGAGTATGCGCGAATGGAACTCTGCCGTTTCAGCCGTCAGTTTCTGCAGGCACCGAAGGTCCTCTTGGAGCGAATCAAAGCGGCTCCCAAGAACTACGGTCCTCGCAGACGGCAGCGGCGAGACCAGGGCTTCCTCAAATCCCTTCTGGCTTTTGGCCTCTCACCACCTTAACCGGAATTACTTTGCAAATGCGTGATAAACGAATGCAGACCACGGAATTCGTTTATTCGTTGCGTATTCGCTGACAGGTTTCAGGCTTCACGCCATGGAAGGCGTGGCCAGTGCTGCCCAGCGTTTAATCGCACAGGTGGAAATTCTGTGTCCATCTATGTGCTTCTGTGGCTACATTGATTCATCGTATCTTCTCAAAATGTAGGGGCGAACCCTTGCGGTCGCCCAGGCGGGCAGGTGCAAGACCTGCCCCTACCCCAAATTATTGAGAAGATACGATTCATCCACGGTATGATGAAAATGCAAACGAAAGAGGTCCTGATCATTGATGGCTCCTATGGAGAGGGCGGCGGGCAGGTATTGCGCACCGCGCTATCCCTGTCCGCCTTGCTGGGCCGGACGGTGCGCCTGGTGAACATCCGCGCCGGGCGGTCCAAGCCCGGTTTGCAGGCCCAGCATCTCACCGGGGTGCGGGCGGTGGCACGCATCTGCAACGCCGAGGTGGACGGGGCGAAGCTGGGTTCGCAGGAGCTGACCTTCGTCCCACGCGCCGTACCCCAGGCCGGAAGCTACACCTTTGACGTGTCCGAGGCGCGCAAGGGTGGGAGCGCGGGCGCGACCAGCCTGGTTTTCCAGACCGTGCTCTTTCCTCTGCTGGCTGCTGCAGGTCGGTCGCAACTGACCATCAGGGGCGGCACTCACGTGGAGTGGAGTCCGCCCTTTGATTACCTGAAGCGCGTCTATCTGCCCACGCTGGCCCGCATGGGTGTGCAGGCCAAGGTCCATCTCAAAAAATGGGGCTGGTATCCCCTGGGGGGCGGCGAGATGACGGCGGTGATCGAGGGCACGGGCGGCGAGGAAGGGTTGCGCCGCCTGCCAGGCCTGACCCTAACCGAGCGCGGGCAGCTTCTGCGGCTGCGAGGGCTATCCGCCACATCTAATCTGCCCCGGCACATCGCCCAACGTCAGCAACGGCGGGCTTTACAGGTGCTGCGGGAGCGTGGTTTCAATCCGCGCATCGAGGTCATGACCGACGCGCCCTCCAAGGGACAGGGCACCGTGCTCTTCCTGTGGGCCGAGTTCGAGGGAGTGGTAGCCGGGTTCACGGCCTATGGTCGGCTGGGCAAGCGGGCCGAAGAAGTGGCCGAGGAAGCCTGTCACCAGTTCCTGGCCTACTACGACAGCGGCGCGGCCCTGGACCCGCACCTGGCCGATCAGATGATTCTGCCTCTGGCCCTGGCGGCGGGCCAGTCGTCTTTCACCACCAGCCGGATCACCGAGCACCTCTTGACCAACGTGTGGGTGGTGGAGCAGTTTCTGGGGCCGCGGTTCAAGGTAGAAGGCGAGAAGGGTGAAACAGGGCAGGTTTCTTGCCTTCTACCGGCTGCTGTGCTATAATCCAAAGCTGATTGTAACTGTTCAGGCAGGCGCTGTATTTTCTCAAAATGTAGGGGCGAACCCTTGCGGTTGCCCAGGCGGGCAGATGCAAGACTTGCTGCCCCTACCCCAAATTATTGGGTGGGTACGCTTTTTGAATGCCGGGCAGGGAGTGCATAGTACGTCATAAGAACCCGGAGGAGGCACCCATGACGAAGGTCCAGGAAATTCAAGCTGCAATTGAATCTCTTCCGCGGGAAGAATATATTCGCCTGCGACAGTGGTTCTCGGAGAGGGATTGGGAACAATGGGATAAGCAGATCGAGACAGATTCCGAGGCGGGCAAGTTGGATTTTCTGATCGAGGAAGCCCTTGATGAAAAAGCGAGGGGACGCCTGAAGGAACTCTAAACGCATCG
>JACIWR010000390.1 GCA_014360845.1 Anaerolineae bacterium | reverse complement strand
GCTCAGCGTTGACCACCTCGGGGATGGGCTCATCGGGATGTTTGAGGCGGGTGGCCAGGGCGCGCAAATCTCGCTCCGGGATGACAATTGATGTGACCAGCTCCTCGGTGGTCTGAGCTTCCACAGTGGGGGTAGGGGTGGAGGTAGGGGTGGGAAGCGGCGTGCAGGTGGCGGTGGGGCTGGGAAGCGGGGTATAGGTGACGGTCGGGCTGGGGGGCGGGGTGGGGGTTTCCGTTGGTGTGGGAGTGATGAGAATCAACCAGGCACACGCCACGCAGGTGAGTGCCAGGCAGCAACTCAGGAGGAACAGAACTATCAGGATGAGTATTTGGGTTTTGTTTGACATATTCATCTTTCTTGTGAGGCAGGAGGCCGCCCCAGCAGTTTCAGAACCTCATCGGCCAGCGTATCACGATTGGCTCCGCAGACCTCGATGACCGTTACGCCTGGCAATTTTTTGATGGCGTCGGCCCAGGGATGTGAACGCAGCAAGATGGTGCCCACGATGTCCCGGTCGCTGTCCAGGGCTTCCTCTACGGCGTCCCGGAAGGACTCGGAGAGCATTTCCATTTTGCCAATCTCGTCAATGATCACCACCTCTTTGCTGGCGATGGCCTGGCGGATGGCCGTCACTCCTACGGCCTGCAAGTCGCCCAGATTGACGCCGTACTTACCGATGTGGGGGGCATCGTGCAGGCGGACGTGGGCCAGCGTACCTTCTCGTCCGTTGACGGTCACCAGCTTGAAGCCCACGCGCTGGCCGCGTTCGCGGATTTCCTCGGTATAGAAACCGCCGCAGTTATCCCCCAAGGCGGCGACTATTTGCTTGATGATGGTGGTTTTGCCCACTCGTGGTTGTCCGGTCAGCAGTACGACTCGTCCCATGAGACCTATTCCCGTATGCGTTCGATGCGTGCACCCAGGGCCTGTAGCTTTTCTTCGATGCGCTCGTATCCGCGGTCAATCTGGCGCACGTTGCCGATGATGCTCTGCCCGCGGGCGCATAAAGCGGCGATGACCAGGGCTATCCCCGCGCGAATATCCGGGCTCTCCAGTTGGGTGCCGCGCAGTTGGGCAGGGCCGACGACCACCGCGCGGTAGGGGTCACACAGGATTATGCGCGCTCCCATGGAGATCAGCTTATCCACAAAGTACAGGCGGCCCTCGTACATCTTCTCGTGGATGAGCACGGTCCCCACGGCTTGCGTCGCCACGACTAGCGCAATGCTCATCAGGTCGGTGGGGAAGGCGGGCCAGATGCCGTCGTCAATTTTGGGGATCGCCCCGCCGATGTCGGGAATGACTTGCAGGTGCTGATGACCGGGGACGAAGATGTCCTCGCCCCGGATTTCCATTTTCACCCCCAGGCGGCCAAGCATGATGCTGGTCATGCGTTGATGCTCTGGTTCGGCTTGGCGGATGAGCAGCTCGCTACCGGTGGCCGCTGCCAGCCCGATGAAGCTCCCCACCTCCACGAAGTCCGAGGAAATCTCCCATTCCCCGCCGTCCAACTCTTCCACTCCGTGGATGGTCAACTGGTTGGTGCCGATGCCCTCGATGCGCGCGCCCAACTTGTTCAGAAAGCGGCACAGGTTTTGCACGTGAGGCTCACAGGCGGCGTTGCGGATGATCGTCGTGCCCTGGGCGCGACACGCGGCCATGATGACGTTCTCGGTGCCCGTTACACTGGCTTCATCGAGGAATATGTCTTGCCCGTGCAAGCCCTCGGTGCGCATGATGTACCCGTTGTTCACCTCTACCTCGGCCCCCAATGCCCGCAAGGCTCTGAGATGGGTGTCTACCCGCCGCCGGCCAATGACATCTCCGCCGGGAGGGGGCAGTTTGATCTGTCCGCTGCGGGCCAGCAACGGTCCCGCGAGGAGGATAGAGGCGCGTATTTGGCCGCAGAGGTCCGGGTCCAGATCAACGCGGACCAGGCGACGGGCCTGTAGCGCCAACTCGTGGGGGCCCATCTCTTCTATCTCCACTCCCAGCGCGCTCAACAAGCCGAGCATGGTTTGCACGTCGCGGATGCGCGGCACGTTACGCAGCACCACACGCTTGTCGGTCAGCAAACAAGCGGCCAGGATGGGCAAGGTCTCGTTTTTATTTCCACTGGGCGTGACCTCGCCGCGTAAGGGGAAGCCACCTTCGATGATGAATTTATCCATTGATCTCCACCAGATGCTATTACCAGTCCCTGTCGGCGATTGAACTCGCCTCTGAAGGCCTTCGGCCAGGCGTCCACCGGCGTGGACGCCTCTGCCCGCGCAGGCGGACAGCCAGCCGTAGGCTTTATGGTGCGGTTTCAACCGCCAGCCTGAGCAGTTACTCCACCAGGTGCTATACCAGGGTATTAGGGGACATGTCGGGCTCTGAATTGTTCTCCTGGATGGCCATTTCCTCCAGCCAGGCGGTCAAATCCGGGTCCAGGTCTGCCAGTGCAGCTTTGAGGGCGGTCCAATGAGGGGTGAGCCGGTAGTCGTATCCGCCCTCCCTTTCTTCTACCTCGATGGCTGCCAGACGGGGTTTGACCAGGTACTCGATGAGCATCTCCAGCAGATGGGTGTCTTCCTCGTCCTCGCTCTGGAAGTGAAGCCATCGCGCTGGGATAAGCAGCCGTCGCTGGCGTAGATGGAACAGGCAAAGCCCTATGTTCACCTGATCCAACAGCTCGCTCAGGCGCTTTAATTCGCTTTGAATGGTCGCCAGTTGCGCTTTGGTTTGGCTCAAACGCTCTCGACGGCGCTGTATCTCTTTGAGAGCCAGACGCGTGCCGAACAAGCGGTCAATGAAGAGCAGGCCACTGAGCCATAATCTGTCTGTGAGACGCACCGCTCCCTACCTCCGCCGCAGGCGGACTTCGCTCCCTATACAGACGTTCAAACTCTGTGCTGCGTTCCCTCCGGGCACGGCTATCTCCAGGTGACCGCTGCTCCCAATCAGTGCCAGGGGCTCGCCCGGCTGACCCTGGGCGTACGTCTTGTGCAATCCGGCGAGCACCCGTCCACCGACCTCGATGAGTAAGCGCTCGTCTGGCCAGGGGATGTCCTCGCGGCGCAGGTTGGTGATGGCGTTGCCGAAATGGTCCACGTGGATGACTTGCCCGCTCACCGAGCCGTCGGGGCGGATTTGGGCTTGGGGGAGCGGGAAAGTTATCAGCTCCTGGACGGGCTCGCCCAGCTCGGTGAGAGGTACGCCTTGCGCCAGGTGGGCCGCGGCCGGGGCGAAAATGTCCCGACCGTGGAAGGTATGGCTCACCTGTGGCAGACGATACCGGGGGTTGGTCAGGCTGACGGCAATCTGGGGTGGGTTTGCGACCAGGACGTAGCTGAGCACACCGTTATCCGGGGCGACGAAGGCCCCTTGGGCGGTGCGCACGGCGATGGCCCGCCGTTCACTGCCCACGCCGGGGTCCACGACGACCAGGTGAACGGTATCGGGGGGGAAGTAAGGCACGGCGGTGTACAGCACATAGGCAGCATCGCGCACGTCCTGAGGAGCGATGTCGTGAGTGATGTCCACCAGGGTAACGTGGGGGGCGATACCCAGTATCACCCCCTTCATGATGCCGACGTATCCGTCTTTCCAACCGAAATCGGTGAGTAAAGTGACGATACTCATAATGCGGTCTCCCGCTGCGACCAGAACCTGTCATTCTGAGCGACCGGAGGGAGCGAAGAATCTCGTGTTTGCAGTAAACGGGCTTCTTCGCGCTCAGAATGACGGGCCATCTAGTCACCTGACAGTTTGAAGATGCCATTGCAGAAAGGTGCTCCGCGCCACCCTTGGGGCCGTA
>JACIWR010000039.1 GCA_014360845.1 Anaerolineae bacterium | reverse complement strand
CGGGGCAGGTTTTTCACCGTAGCGGCCGACCGCTGCTGCGTCCTGAGTGAAAGCGAAGGGCTGCGCCCTGAGCAGAGACGAAGGGCTGCGCCCTGAGCGGAGACGAAGGGCTGCGCCCTGAGCAGAGACGAAGGGCTGCGCCCTGAGCGGAGACGAAGGGCTGCGCCCTGAGCAGAGACGAAGGGTGTCGGCCTACGGCGGGCAGGGCCTGTCCTGAGCCCCGTCGAAGGGGGCCTGTCCTGAGCCCTGCCGAAGGGCCGCCCGCCGCTACGTCAGGGCAAACCTCTGCAGGCGCAGCATGCTGCGCTCCTACAGGGTGCGAACTCGCCCCAGAAGTGAAATACCTCCCCACAACGCCCGCTTGACGTATATCCCACTTGCGAGTATAATCTGTCAGACCTCAGACAAATAGTCACCGTCCCGCCATGACGATGACGAGATACCCAATCATATTACTTATGTCAAGGAGACAGAGATGTCCAAGAGAAGCACCAAATTGATCACCGGCCCCACTTTCGAAGAGATGCTGCATCCGGAGAAAATTGATCCGGATGTGCGCCAGCGCGCGCTGCGCATGATGCAAGAAGACCCCCTCGACCCCATCAACCTGTACAACATCACCTGGAAGGACGGCAACAACAAAATCCGCTATTACGTGCTGCCTCCCCAACTCACCGGCGTTGAGGCCCCTATCGCCGTACTGTACGGCAAGGACTTCCCCACCGGTAGCCACAAGGTGGGCGCTACCTATTCGGTGCTCATCGAGAAAGAGCTCACTGGCGAAGTAGACCCCGCCGTGCACACCCTGATCTGGCCCAGCACCGGCAACTACGGCATCGGCGGGGCCTGGGTCGGCTGCCGCATGGAGTTCGACAGCATCGTCATCCTGCCAGAGGAGATGAGCCGCGAGCGGTTTGACCTGGTGCGTTCCTACGGCGCGCGCCTGGTCCTCACCCCCGGCTGCGAGTCCAACGTCAAGGAAATCTACGACAAGAGCAAGGAGCTAAAAGCCCAGGACCCGGAGCGCATCCGCATTCTCAACCAGTTCGAGGTCTTCGGCAACTATCGTTTCCACTACTACGTGACCGGCAACACCTGCATCGAACTGGCGGCGGAGCTGCAAAAGCAAGGCATCGGCAACGGCAAAGTGGCCGCCTACGTCTCGGCCATGGGCTCGGCAGGGACCATCGCTGCCGGCGACCGGCTCAAGCAGGAATGGCCAGAGCACAAAATCGTCGGCCTGGAACCCATCCAATGCCCCACCATCTACTGGAACGGCTACGGCGGCCACGACATCCAGGGCATCGGCGACAAGCACGTCACCTGGATTCACAACGTGATGAACATGGACGCCATCATGTGCATTGACGACATCGAGTCCAAGATGGGCCTGCAGTTGCTCACCGAGGAGGCCGGCTGGAAGACGATGATTGATCGCTACGGCGTGCCGGAGGAGAGCGTGCGATTGATGGCCGAGACCTTCGGCATCTCCGGCGTGTGCAACGTTCTGGGGGCGATCAAAACCGCCAAGTGGTACGGTTTCGGCAAAGACGATCTCATTGTCACGATCCTCACCGACGCCATTGACCGCTATCACTCGGTGATGGCGCAAATGACGGCCACCTACGGCAAAATGGACGAGGTGGAAGCAGCCGTGCGTCTGGTCAGCATTTTCCACAAGCAGAAGCTAGACTGGATCTGCGAAGGTACGCGGGAGGCCCGCAATCGCTGGCACAATCTGAAGTACTACACCTGGGTGGAACAACAGGGGAAAACCGTCGAGGAGTTGAACGCTCAGCGGCACCAGGATTACTGGGAAGCGCAACAAGCGCGCGTGGCTGAGATAGACAAGCTCATCCGCGAGTATCGCGGGCATTAACAGGGTGCAGCGTGCTGCGCCCCTTGTAGGGCGGGGATCAACCCGCCCTACAACTGTGGCACGAGGTTGCCGCGCACGAACTGCAGCCGCTGCCGGTCACCGACCGGCTCTCGCCACTGCTGCTCTTGCTGACCGCCGCAAAAAGGGATAGAACCCGACCGGTGTTCTCGCTCTGGCAGTGGACACAGGCAATGGGGGCGTCGGCCTTGCTCATCGGGCGCAGCTTAGAAAACCTCGTTCCGCAATCCGCACAACAATACTCGTAGACAGGCATCGTCAACCATCTCCCCTTCTCGGACGATTATCTATGATGGGCCGTAGCGCGGCCCGACAGTTATTGTGACCGGAGTTGCGCGGTAAGAAACCACGCTACACATGGTGACATACTGATTCTGGCCGATATTGTACTCCTTTTGGGGGAAATGGTCAAGGTGCTGACCCCCTTGCAGTGACGCGATAACTGGAGGTAGAACATTGAAAGAACTGACCGATCGCGCGTTAAACGCAGCCCAGGTACAGGGGGCGACCTATGCCGACATTCGCATCGTGCGCCGCGAGACCCAATCCATCGCGGTGAAAAACGGTGCGGTGGAAGCCTTGAAGATCACGGAAGATCAGGGATTCGGCGTGCGTGTCATCGTGGATGGCGCGTGGGGATTCGCCTCCAGCGCCCGCCTGGAGCCCGAGGAGCTAGAGCGGGTCACGGCGCTGGCCGTGCAGATTGCCCGCGCCAGTGCGCTGCTCAAGCGGGAAGAAGTGAATCTGGGGCCGCCGGAAAAGCACGTGGCCACCTATCGCACGCCAGTGCAAATTGACCCCTTCAACGTCTCCCTGGAGGATAAAATCGCCCTCCTTCTCGCCGCCGATGAGGCCATGCGCCGCGAGCCCGCCGTGAAAGTAGCCAAAGGCAACATGCAATTCATCCGCGAGCGCAAAACTTTCGCCAGCAGTGAGGGCAGCTACATCGAGCAAGAGATCATCGAATCGGGGTGCGGACTGGAAGCCACAGCCGTCAACGAGCACGAGGTACAAAAGCGCTCTTATCCCAATTCCTTTGGTCGGCACCAGGGCACGGCCGGCTACGAGCTCATCCAGGCCATGGATTTGGTGGGCAATGCCCCACGGGTTGGCGCCGAGGCCGTCGCTCTGCTGAGCGCTCCACAATGCCCCAGCATGACCACCACCCTGATCCTGGGAGCCACTCAGTTAGCCCTGCAGGTGCATGAATCCTGCGGCCATCCCATCGAGCTGGACCGGGTATTGGGGACCGAGGCTGCCTACGCCGGAACCAGCTTTCTGACCCTGGAGAAGCTGGGCAGCTTCCGCTACGGCTCAGATATAGTGAACATCACCGCCGATGCCACCGTCGCGGGCGGGCTGGGTACCTTCGGTTTCGACGACGAGGGAGTTCCCGCCCAGCGCACGCCCATCGTGCGTAACGGCATATTTGTCGGCTACCTCACCTCTCGCGAGACGGCCACCAGACTGGGCCAGCGCTCCAACGGAGCTATGCGCGCCAGCGGCTGGAACCGGATACCCATCATCCGCATGACCAATATCAACCTGGAGCCCGGCGAGTGGGAGTTTGACGACCTGATCGCCGACACCGACGAGGGCATCTATATGGAGATGAACAAGTCATGGAGCATAGACGACAAGCGGCTCAATTTCCAGTTTGGCACCGAAGTGGCTTACGAGATACGGGGCGGTAAACTGGGGCGACTCTACAAAAACGCGACCTACACCGGCATTACACCGCAGTTCTGGGCGAGCTGCGACGCCATCTGCAACGAGAAATACTGGCATGTGTGGGGCACTCCCAACTGCGGCAAGGGGCAGCCGGCCCAGGTGGCCCATGTGGGCCACGGTGCAGCCCCGGCCCGCTTCCGCAACGTGCGAGTGGGAGTGATTTAGCCCTGCTTCGCCCCGACAAGATCAACTCCTGCCAGCCAAGCTCCGCCTCAAGCCGACGAGCTTGTCTCACCGCAGAGCACGCAGAGCGTTCTCTCTTTTTTCTCTCTGCGTGCCCTGCGGTCGGGCGACTTCTCTGTCAACGAATATCCAACGAATAAACGAATAGACCGCGGCGATGGTTATTCGTTTATTCGTTCCGCCATTCGTTGACAGTATGCTGCCTGATTAAAGCGTCAACCGATTCTGAACCATCCTACAGAACCGCACAAAAGTTGAAACTTTCTGTGAAGATCTGGATGTTTCTGTGGCGACCTTGACCCATTTGTCGCGATTTGAGGCTATGAAAATGCCCAGAGGCTCTTGCAACACCGCGCCTCCGGCCCAAAAACGCCGTCCGGCAATGACCAGTCGCCGGACGGCGTTTTAAATTGGTGGCAAACCGCGCTCAAGACACCGCCACATATCACTACACGAAGGGAAGCTGCTGCTTGTTCAGTACTTCCTCCCGCATGACCGGCAATGTGATGATAAAAGTCGTCCCCACCCCCACCTTGCTTTCCACCTCAATAGTGCCCCCATGTTGTTCCACGATGCCGTAACTGACCGAAAGTCCCAGCCCGGTCCCCTGCCCCACTTCCTTCGTGGTGAAAAAGGGATCGAATATCCGCTTGATGTTCTCCGGCGGAATGCCAATGCCCGTATCGGCGAAGATAATCTGCACCTCATCGCCCAGCGACCGGGTGACCAGTCGCAAGGTGCCTCCATCCGGCATGGCCTGGTAAGCGTTTTGTATTATGTTCACAAATACCTGCTGAAGCTGGTTGGGGTCGGCCAGCACCCGGGGCAAATCGGGAGCGTAGCCCTTGGTCACGACAATGTTATCCAGAGACATCTGGTGCTCGATGAGCACGCAGGCCGCCTCCAACACCTGGTTGACGTCCACCGGCTGCAGGGCGGGCTTGTTACGACGGGCAAAATCGAGCAGGTTTTGAATGATGGCCTTGCAGCGCAACCCCTCGCGCTCGATAGTGGATAAGGGCTTGCGCAAAGGGTCATCTTCCGGCATCTTGCGCAGAATAGCTTGCGCGAACCCCAACATCACGCTGATGGGGTTATTCAGTTCATGAGCCACGCCGGCGGCCAGTTGCCCGATGGAAGCCAGCTTCTCCGACTGGATCAGTTGCTCCTGAGCCTCCTTTAGCTCTTTGGTGCGCTCAATCACTTTCTGCTCCAGCTCTTCGCTGAAGCTTTTGACCTCATCATACAAACGGGCGTTGACAATGGCGATAGCGGCGTAATCGGCCAGGGCAGAAAGCAGATACAAATCACTCTCGGTGAAGGGGGTGTTAGAGACCTTGTTATCCACCGAAAGGACGCCAATGACCTCCTGCCCCGCCTTGAGAGGCACATACATCAGCGATTTGACCAAGTAGCCGGTCTTGACTTTGAGCCGCTGGGCATCGCCGCTCTCCAAAAAAGGCCGACCCGTCTTCACCACCTGGCCGGCGATACTATCCTCCACCCGCAGACGGAAGCCGCGCGCGTATTTCTCCCCAAGACCTCGGGCAGCGCGCATGTACAGCTCCCCGCTTTCTTTATCCACCAGCATCAGCGAGCCCTCTTCGGCCCCGGTGACGTAGACAGCAGCTTCCACAATCCGGCTGAGGACTTTCTCCGTATCCAAGAGAGCCGTGACCGATTTCCCGATGGAGTACAAAATACTCAGCTCTTTGACCCGGCGCTCCAGCTGGCGGTTGACCTGCATGATATTCCTGGTCAGTTGATCCCGTTCTGCCCGTAAACGCACTTCGGTAAGGGCGCGCTCGATGCTGTTCAGCATCTCCTGGGTGTCGTAGGGCTTTATCATGTAATCACGCGCGCCCAGACGGAAGGCCTGTACCGCCGTCTCTTCCGAACCGTGGAAGGTCATCAAGATCACGGGGATATTGACATTACGCTCCCGCAAAGCGGCCAGGACCTCCAGACCGCTCATCTTGGGCATTTTCAAATCCATGATGATCAGGTCCGGGTTCTCGGTCAGGGCACGGCGCAGCCCCGTCTCGCCATCCTTGGCGACGATGTATTTGTATCCGTTGGGCTCCAGGATGTACTCGCTCAGAAACTGGATGCTATCATCCCGGTCATCCACAATGAGAACCGTTTCACCAGCCAAAACTGCCTCGCCTCCACCCTAGCCGAAAATGTCATCCAGAAGCGCGCGGACTCGTCGCCGCCGGGCGGCTGTATCTTCGTCATCCACGGCCATGCGCACGGCCACAGTTTGTCCCGCCTGCAACGCTTCTGCCTCCGGCCATCGCAGGGTCTGATCCCCTAAGAGAATGGGTACGCCGGCCGCCTGAGCACTCACTCCCCGGCGCTGTCCCACTTTGCCTATCCACACGCCCTCAGCCACGGCCTCGGCGCTGGCAGTGGCCTGGCTCACATTCAAAGTTACCGCCATACCAGCGCTGACATCCGGCGGCAGGCTGGACCGGGGCCAATCCAGCCGTTGCCCGTCATCGAGGACGATGACGGCCCAATCCTCCTCCAGGCTATCCACTACTCCGCGCAACATCTTGCCTCTCCCTCATTTCTCGCTGGTGACAAGGTATCCATTGCCGTCAGTGGTCACGGTGATGGTCCCTTGCTCGTCGGTGCGATAAATGCTGATCCCCCGCCGCACCAGCCGCTCGATCACCTGGCTGCTGGGGTGACCATAGCGATTGCCCTCTCCGA
Organism: Anaerolineae bacterium; assembly: GCA_014360845.1. Classification (GTDB taxonomy): domain Bacteria; phylum Chloroflexota; class Anaerolineae; order JACIWR01; family JACIWR01; genus JACIWR01. The sequence continues at coordinate 10,866 of JACIWR010000039.1, read as the reverse complement.
CGGAGATGATCGCTACTTCCGGTTGCACGGCGTTCAGTAACGCTTCCCCCGTCCCTGCCTTGCTGCCGTGATGCGACACTTTCAGTATCTGAGAGCGCAAGTCATCCCCCTGGGCCAGAAGCCAGCTCTCCTCTTCGGCCTCGGCATCACCGGTGAAAAGAAAGCTGACCGTGCCGTAGGTCAGGCGAATAATAATAGAAGCGTTGTTTGTATCTAAGGACTCGACTGCCTCATCGTCGGGAGCCAGTACTTCAACCTGCAGGGCGGGGTCCAGTTCCAGAGAGGTACCCCTGCGAGCCTGAACCGGCGTAAGCTGGCCCTCGTTCTTCAAACGACTCACCTGCATCAGGAAATTCTCATAGGTTTGCGTGGTGTGCTCCTGACCAGTCAGCAGCGCGTAATGGACCGGAACCTCCTGGAGCACGTCTACCAGGCCCCCAATGTGATCCTGATCCGGATGAGTAGCGACCAGGTAATCGAGTTGAGTATACCCATGGGCTTGTAGGGTGGGGATGATGACCTCGTTAGCGTCCCGGGACGAATTGCCGCCGTCAATGAGCATGGTGCGGCCGCCCGGCGAAAAGACCAGGATTGAATCGCCCTGTCCAATGTCGAGGAAAAGTACGGTGAGCGTGCCATCCTGTGGCGGTGGCGTGGACGTGGCTGGGTTGATAAGTCCGCAACCCAGGATCAGCAGGCTGGTGAGGATGAACAGGGCAATGATAAGCTGCCGAGAGTAGACGGTGGGATATTTATGTTTTCTCATAATAGGCCCGTCTCTTTTCGCCTGCTCGCTACGCAGTACACGGCCTTCTTCAACTTGACTTAATTTTACCAAACTACGCCGGAAAAGGCAAGACCCAGCCGCTGGTATGCTTCAGTTTGGAGGCAGGTGTGTCCCGTAGCGGCCGACCGCTGCTGCGCCCTGAGTGGAATCGAAGGGTGGTCGCATCAGTAGGGCGGGTTGGGCTCGGCTAAGCCGGGAAATCAGGTGAGCTACAGGGATTCTCTCCTGTAACGATTCTGCTCTATCGGGCTAAGGCAGAGAGCCCTACCCGCCGCCTCGGACGGCAGGTAGGCGGCTCTTGGGACTCTTCTGCGCAATGACGTCGTTCGGTAGGTGTCCGAAGCCCAGGGGTCTACACGCTGTAGTCGCCGCCAACCGTTCGGCTGAGCCCTCGGCATGAGCGTTCGCCTGAGCTCACGCCGAAGGCTCGGTCGAACGCTCACGACGAAGCCCGCCCTACCCGCCACCACGGAGTGCTCATGGGCGCAGCGAGCTGCGCCCACGGAGGTTTTGCCTTGATGCAGCGGCGGGCGGCCTCCTTCGACTCCGCTTGTATACTCAGATGCCCCGCCGCATCCGCGTCGGGCCACGGGCCCGACCTACTGCACCGGTCGAAAGGCCCTGGCCAAGCAAGTCCAGGTGTAGGCTGTCATTCCACGAGAGCCACAGCCTCAATCTCCACGAGTGCTCCCAGCGGCAGAGCAGCCACCTGTACCGCCGAGCGGGCCGGTGGATTCTGCGGAAAGAACTCAGCGTAGACCGCATTCATGGCCGCGAAATCGTGGATGTCCTTCAGGAAAACGGTGGTCTTCAGCACCTGCGACAGGGAGCTGCCCGCCGCTTCCAACACGGCTGATAAATTGGTCAGCACCTGGCGGGTCTGAGCGGCTACATCGCCTTCGATCAGTTTCCCTTGTTGGGGGTCAATGGCCACCTGTCCGGCGGTGAACACCAGGTTATCCACGCGAATCGCCTGCGAGTAGGGGCCTACGGCCGCCGGGGCCTTTGGGGTGGAGATAACTTCTCTGGACATGGGTACTCCTTTCTTGGAGATAACAGAGCAATGCCGAGGCAACTTTTACTGAGGTGCCATTCTACCACTACACGGCGAAACTGTCAATACTACTGCGTCGGGGGAGCCGTCACCGCCGCACAGCACGAGTAAGCTGTCACCAACCCCTCACTTCGTGAAGGGCTTGCAGGAAGCCCCCGACACTCGCTGATCCCGCGGAGGTGACTACTCAGCCTATGCTCCCAGTCCCCGTCCCGGGGACGTTCCATGCGGCAAGATGCTGTCTTTTGCGCGGTTTTCTCAGCCGAGACGCCCCCGGGACGGGGGCTACGAGCCTGGGGAGGACAGTGCGCCTGCTAGCCTGAGTAGTAACCCGCGGAGTTGGACTCCGCGAGCAGAAGATTTGTCCCGCAGTACAACTGCGGGACAACGAAGCGTACAACTGTGGGACAAAGAAAGACTCCGCTCACGGCGCTGCCTCCATCGGGGGCTTCCCACGGACAGGTTTGCCCCTCTCGTCCTTTTATGATAGAATACGGCCCGTTCTAAGCTTCCCTCCCCAAGGAGACCCCATGACCGATCTGTTAAGCGGTCCTGCCCGACCGATAATCGTACTACTGCTGGGCGCGTTGGCCCTCGGCCTGCTCGATCGCCTGACCCACCCCCGCGACCAAGGCATTCTGTCGGTGGTGCTCTTAGCCGATGGGTTCGTCGCCCTGCTCAGTCTCAGACCACGCCTGCCCCTGCACGTGATCCTCGGTCGCTGGCACGATTCACCCCTGCTGGGATGCTGTTGGGGTATCGGCGTGGACGGGTTAGCCTTCCTGTTCGCTGCTGCACTGTTCTTCGTGACGCTGGCCCTGGGCCTGACCACCGTCGGTCGTCGGCCTACACCCCGCGTGCCGCTGCTTGTCCTGCTAGCCGCCGCGCTGGGATTCATTTTCGCCGGCGACCTCATCACCATGAGCGCGAGCAGCTTCCTGCTGGACCTGGCTTTCGCCTGGACGGTGATAGCCACTGGCAACACATCCCGGCAGCAAGTTGAAAGCCCTTCCCAGGCAAGCGAGGAGATACCCAGTCCGCGGAGCGAACGTCGCCCCAGACCCGCCCCCTGGGCAGTAGGACTGGGAGGGTTGACCAGTTTGACCCTGCTGGCGGCGGCCCTCACCCTGAGTTTGGAAGGCAAGTTTCCCAGCCTGGATATGGCCCTTTCCTCGCCGCGCGCCCTACTTCTGGTCACCGTGGCCATCCTCCTGCGCCTGGGCACCTACCCCCTGCACTTCTGGCTACCTCTCGAGGTGGAGACCCCGCCTGTGACCCGTGCCTGGCTGCATCTGATCCCGGCTATGGCCGGGTTATGGCTACCGACCCGTGCTTACACCCTGGCCCTCGGCCCGTGGCCCTGGCCGTCTTTCTTTCTGACGCTGGGTAGCATAGCCTTCTTAGTTGCTGCCTTCCTGGCCTGGGGAGAAAGCCAGCGCGAGCGCGTCCTCTCCTGGGCGATTCTGGCCCAGCTTGGATACGCCCTGGTGCTGAGCACCCTGGGCACACCGCCAGCCCCCATCGCTCTCAACCTGCTTCTGGGGGCGGGATTGCTGTTCATCGGCCCCCTGTTCGCGACGAGCTGGCGATCCACAAGCCGCAGGTGGGGGCGCTGGCAATGGGTAGTGGAAATCCCCACAGCTATGGGGGTAGCCCTGCTGGCCGGTATGCCAGGGACCCTGGGACTCCCAGGGCGCACCGCGCTATACCGCGCCCTGCTGGCACAAGGTCCCCTATCGCTGCTGGCCCTCTGTCTCCTGGCCGAGTCCTTGCTGGTGGCAGCTTTACTGCACGCCTGGTTGACGCCGGGCTCCAATGCGCCCCCCGAGGCACAAAACTCTCGACCCTCCCTCACCTCCTGGTCCACCCTGATAGCTGCGCTGCTCCTCACCAGTGTGGCTTTGCTCGTGAGCATACATCCGCCGCTGCTGGCACGCCTGTTCCCCGGAGTCATCTCCCTGCCCTCACTGCTCACCCAGTTCGGGGGGATCACGCTGGCCCAGGCAGCGGCCATCGTCCTGCCCCTGGTAGCAGGACTGGCCTTGCATCGCTATCGGGTGGAGATAGGGGCGCAAATAGCCGGTTATTGGGAAGCTGTGTCCCCCGTCCTGCGCCTGGAGTGGCTGACCCGCGCCCTCAGCGCCCCGTGGTCACTGGGCTGTGAATTGCTGCGCGCAACAGGCGAGATAGGCGTAGGGCAGGGATACTTGGGTTGGGTATTTCTGGCCGGTTTATTGGCCGTGCTCTTTGTGTTGACGAGGTAATCAAAACCATTATGCCTGTTCTGGTAGAATTCCTGGAGAAATTATCATTTCTGGTCGGTACGCCGGCCGTCGCCGGACTGGCCTTGACCGCCAGTCTAATCGTCGTTTCCGGCGATTGGCGACTCAGTCTGCTGGCCCTGTTGGTGCAATACGTGCTGGCCGGACTCCTATCCACGCGCCTGCTGCCCCTGCAACTGGCGCAGATCAAAATCTATGTCGGTTTGCTCACCTGCCCCATGCTCTACTGGGCAGCCCGCCGCGTGGTATGGATGAGAAAACGACACCACCGCCCCGAAGACCCACCCCTGCCCCCCTGGCCTGCTCTGACCATGGGACTGCCGTTCCGCGTATTGGGTATGGTGCTCATCGGGTTGGCCGTCTACGCCCTGGGGCCCACCTATCCGCTGCCCCAGGTGCCGGGGGAGATCGGTCTGGCCTGCTACTGGCTGGGACTAGCCGGACTCCTGGGCCTGATCCTGACCGATGAGCCATTCCAGGCCGGATTGGCCTTGCTCACTTTTCTCACTGGCTTCGAGCTGTTTTACGCTGGCTTGGAAAGCAGTCTGTTGGCCACGGGCCTGCTGGCCATCGGGCACCTGCTGCTCGTCCTGATCGTGGCCTATCTCACCATAGCCCGCGGCGTAGGGCCTGTGATAAGTCGGGAGGCGAGCGAATGATTGCCGGACCTTTGCTCCTTATCAGCTTGCCCCTGATTGCGGCCGCGGTGATCTATCCCTTCCGCCGCTGGTCGTTGCTCACCGCCACCATAGCCGCGGCGACAAGTCTGTTCTTAGGGCTCGCCTGCCTGCGCCTGCCCCTTGACGCCCCCAGCACCCTATGGCGTTGGACAGTACAATTGGGACAACCCGTCATCGTCCTGGGACGCGAATTGGCCTTGCAGCCGGCAGGAGCTTCGGTCTTGGGCTTCACTTTCCTGCTGAGTGCGGTCATTTTCCTCCTCGCCGGAGTCATACCCCAGGGCCATTTGTTCCCGCCCATGAGCCTGACCGTGCTGAGCATGATCGGGGCCAGCATCCTGGTTCGCCATCCCTTGTTCACCGTGTTGGCCCTCTGGCTGGCGGTTATCCTCGCCGCCTTCTTCGTCCAGGGAGACCGCCACGACTCCGTGCGCGGAGCGCTGCGCTACGTCACCATGCACACCCTGGCCATAGCCCCTTTCCTAGTCACCTCCTGGTTGCTGGACCTCCACCTGGAGAACCCGGACAGCGTAGCCCCACTGCGCACCCTGACCATTTTGCTGACCCTGGGCTTCGGCATCTTGCTGGCCATCGTACCCTTCCACGGTTGGATCACCGCCGTGGCCAAAGACGCACCTCCTCTGGGCAGCGCCCTGCTCTTCACCGTGGAAAACCTGGCCGTCCTGCTGCTGCTGTCCGACCTGGTACAACGTCACCCCTGGCTCCTGGAGGACCCGCTGCTCCTTCAGGGGCTGACCTGGGGCGGCCTGCTCACCCTGATGTTAGGAGGCATTATGGCCTGGGTGCAACAGGATTTCGGCCATCTGCTGGGATATGGAACGCTGAGCGATATGGGAGGTATGCTCATGGCCCTGGGCACCGGCACCGAGCTGGGCATGCAGGCAGCCGTGACTCTGATTCTCTTCCGCGCCGTCAGCCTGGTCGTGACCGGTGTCGGCCTCAGCGCCATTCGCCGCCAGAGAAGCAGTGACGCTTTCAGTGACATGGAAGGAGTGGCCCGCCAACAGCCCCTGTCCACCGTGACCCTCATCCTGGGGGGGCTGTCCCTGGCTGGCCTTCCACCCCTGGCCGGTTTTGCCGGGCGCTGGCAACTGCTGAATTTCTTCGCCCCGGAACATACCAACTGGTGCTGGCTGATTTTCCTGGCGGGCTGGGGAGTAGCCTTCGGCTATCTGCGTGGACTGCGAGCCGCTCTGTCCTCCCCGCCTGAGCCTAAAGAACACACGTCATCACCCGAGCCCTTAATCTCGATTATCGCGGCCATAGCAACCATCACCCTGGCCGCAGCGCTGGGCTTCAATCCCCGGCCAATACTGACCCTGACCGCCCGGATCGTCACCGCGCTACCTATGCCTTGACAAAAACCGGAAATCGGTATATGATATATACCCGCCAGGGGTATCCTGCCGGGATGCCTCAACGCCCGGAGTTACCCCACGCCAGATTTACCTGCGCGACTTCACCCGCCAGGCCGGGCGGTTACACCCAGGAAAGGAAGTGAGTCGAGAATGGACCAGGACGAAATCATCACCCGTTTGCGTCGGGTGGAAGGACAGATCCGGGGACTGCAAAAGATGGTCAAAGAACAAAAAGACTGTGAGGCGATTATCACTCAGTTGATGGCCGCCCGGGCTGCGTTGGACAAAGTGGGAGTTTCCATCGTCACCGATCATCTGGAACAATGTCTGACCGAGCCCCACTCCCAGCACAAACTGGAACGCATGCTCAACCTAGTTTTTTCCCGCTATGCCGCCTCACTCCCAGAAACAGAAATCATCAACGATACAGAAAACTCATTTTGAAAAAGGAGAACGTGATGGCCGAGCCAATCATAGTCACAGACGACACATTTGAAGCAGAAGTAGTAAAATCCACCACTCCTGTCTTGGTAGACTTCTGGGCTACCTGGTGTATGCCCTGTCGCATGATCGCCCCCACGGTCGAAGAAGTCGCCACGGAATACGCCAGCAAGCTCAAAGTGGCCAAACTGGACGTGGACGAGAACCCTCGGACCGCTTCCCAGTTTGGTGTGATGAGCATTCCCACCCTGATGCTGTTCAAAAACGGTGAGATAGTGGAACGCCTGGTGGGCGCTATGCCCAAGCAGAGGCTCATGGATAAAATCAAGCCCCACTTAGATTGACTTTTAGGCCGAATTGTGGTATACTTTGGCCAAGCTAGTTAGCCAAAGAAATAAGCGAAAGACGTTGAACAGGACTAGTAGGCATTCAAACGCAGGACAGAGAGCCGGGGTAAGGTGGAAGCCTGGTACTGACGCGAATGCTGAATGGACCTGGGAGTCGCAGGCTGAAAGTGGTCAAGTAGTCAAAAGGTGGGACGCGCGAGCGAACGATCGCGTAATCAGGGGTTAACTTGACTAACGACCAACGAGTAAGCTGAGCCGGAGTCGCCACCGTTATCAAGGCCGAGGGTATCGGAGAGCCAAGGGCGCTCTTCCCGTACCTGCAAACGAGTGAGGCTGGCTCACCGGATTCATTCCCGCCGTTCACGGCGGGTTTTTGTTTCCGGGCGAAGCTCTGTGCAAACGCGCCAGTCTAACCAGGGTGGCACCGCGGGTGTCCGAAAACGACGCTCGTCCCTGAAAGGGACGAGCGTTTTTTATTTTCCCGTGCTCGTACTCGTCACTCACCACTCGCTTATTCAGGAGGAAGGTCCAGATGAACAAGAAACGCATTCTTACCGGAGACCGGCCCACGGGCAAGCTGCACCTGGGCCACTACGTGGGCAGCCTGGCCAATCGGGTCCGCCTGCAAGAGGAATACGAATGCTTCTTCATCATCGCCGACCTGCACGTACTCACCACCAGACCGGAGAAAGAACACATCCTGGCCATCCAGCAAAACATCCACGAGATCGTGCTCGATTACCTGACCGTCGGCATTGATCCCCAGCAAAGCACCATCTTCGTTCAATCGGCCATACCGGGTATCTACGAACTCAACCTGATCTTCGAGATGCTGGTCAGCGTGTCCAGGCTGGAACGAGTACCCAGCCTGAAAGAGATGGCCCGCGACGCCCGCCTGGAAGCGATGCCCTTCGGATTGTTGGGTTACCCGGTGCTGCAGGCCGCCGACATTCTGCTGCCCCGCGCTCATCTGGTGCCGGTGGCCAGGGACAACGAGGCTCACGTTGAGGTAGCACGCGAGATCGCCCGCCGTTTCAACCGGCTCTATGGCGAGGTCTTCCCCGAACCGGAGACCCTCGTCGGTGAAGTGCTGGTGGGCACCGATGGACAGGCCAAAGCGAGTAAATCGCTGAACAACGTCATCTACCTCTCGGACGACGCGGCGACGGTGGAGCGCAAGGTGCGCGCCATGTACACCGATCCCCAGCGGGTGCGCGCCGACATCCCCGGTCGCGTCGAGGGCAATCCGGTCTTCATCTACCACGATGCTTTCAACCCCGACCGCGAGGAGGTCGAGGACTTGAAAGAGCGATACCGGCGGGGTCAGGTAGGCGACGTGGAAGTTAAAGAGAAGCTGGCCCGCGCCATCAATGCCTTCCTGGAGCCTATCCGGGAGCGGCGCGCCTACTACGCCGCGCAACCGGGGCTGATCGAAGACATCCTGTTCACGGGGATGCAGCGCATGCGCCGGGAATCCGATGAGACCATGAGTCTGGTGCGCGAGGCAATGGGCCTGGCAGGGCCAGTCACCAAGCCAGACCTGATCATGCAACGGGCTCTGGCCCCCGGCTTGATCTTCTGCTAACTCACAAGTTGCAACCGCGCTTTCCATAGCGCGCCTGAGCTGCGTGGTAAGAAACCGCGCCTACTCAAAACGTACCCAAATCAGGAGAACCTGCCATGTACCTCATGAAGGTAAAAATTCACGGTGAGAGCTATCCCACCGCCCGCTATTACCCGTTCAACATCCCGGCCCTCAGAAACACCCAGGAGCTCATCTTCAGAAAGCCCATCGCTTTCTTCGTGGGGGAGAACGGAACGGGGAAATCCACCCTGCTGGAAGCCATCACCAGAAAGTGCGGTATCTACATCTGGGACAAGCCCAAGCGTCACCTGGCTCACAACAATCCCTACGAAACCCGTCTGGCCGATTACATCAGCGTCACCTGGGCCAACGGACACGTGCCGGGTTCGCTCTTCCGCGCCGAGACCTTTCGCGATTTCGCCGATTTCCTCGATGATGTGGCCTTGTGCGACCCCGGTCGGCTCAAATATCATGGCGGGCATCTCCTCAACACCCTGTCCCACGGCCAGGCAATCCTTACCTACTTCAGTGGCCGTTTCCATCTCAAAGGCCTCTACCTGCTGGACGAGCCGGAAGCCGCCCTTTCCCCAGCCAGCCAGGTGAAATTCCTGCGACTGCTGCAAGAGCTGGAAGCCGCAGGTCACGCTCAATTTATCATGGCCACCCACTCCCCTATCCTGTTGGCTTATCCGGGAGCTCAGATTTTTAGCTTCGATGCGGATCATATCGAGGAAGTGAGTTACGAGGATACCGCCTCTTATAAGATTTACCGACAATTCTTTGCCGAAAGTGCAGGTTAGCCGGTTTGGGGAAAGCTTCCGCTGCGGGCAGGGACATCGTCACTGCCTGGCGGGATCAACCGCTATTTTGAGGAAAGGGGTGAGGTTATCGAACGACTGGCATCTATCATTCTCCCTTCTATCCCAGCGCATTTCAATTAATTCTTACGAAGGAGGAAAGGACAATGGCCCAATACAAGTACATCCTGGAAGAGAAAGAGCTGCCAACCCATTGGTACAACATCATCGCCGACATGAAGACACCCCCGCCCCCTTATCGGCACCCGGTGACACTTCAACCGATGATGCCCGAAGACCTGGTCCCCGTCTTCCCCCAGGCCCTGATCGAGCAAGAAGCCAGCCGGGAGCGGTGGATCGAGATCCCGGACGAGGTGCTGGACGTCTTGAAGATGTGGCGTCCCTCGCCTTTATACCGCGCTGCCCGTTGGGAGAAAGCCCTGGATACCCCGGCCAAAATTTACTACAAATGGGAGGGGGTCAGCCCGCCAGGAAGCCACAAGCCCAATACCGCCGTGGCTCAGGCTTACTACGCCAAACAAGAGGGACTGGAGGGCTTTGCCACCGAGACGGGAGCCGGTCAGTGGGGTAGCGCCCTGTGCTTCGCCACCCAGCTTTTCGGGCTGAAGTGCAAGGTCTTCATGGTCACCATCAGCTACCATCAGAAACCCTACCGGCGCATCGCCATGGAGACCTGGGGAGGCGATGTGGTGCCCAGTCCCAGCTCGGAGACTAATGCCGGGCGAGCCATCCTGGCCGTGGACCCGGAAACGTCCGGCAGTCTGGGCATCGCCATCAGCGAGGCCATCGAGTACGCCGTCACCCACGAGGGCTGGAAGTACTCCCTGGGCAGCGTGGTCAACTTCGTCCTGCTGCACCAGACAGTCATCGGTCTGGAAGCCAGGAAGCAGATGGAGATGGCCGGCGACTACCCGGATATTCTCATCGGCTGCGCGGGTGGTGGCAGCAACGCCGCCGGCCTGATCTACCCCTTCCTCAAAGATAAGCTGGCCGGCGAGAAGCCCAACATGCGGGCCATCTTCGTGGAATCCACGGCCTGTCCCAGCATGACGCGGGGCATCTACGCCTACGACTGGGGCGACACGGCCAAGACGGGACCGGTGGCCAAAATGCATACCGTGGGCCACGGCTTCATCCCCGCCCCTGTGCACGCCGGTGGATTGCGCTACCACGGCATGGCACCGAGCATCTGCCGTCTCCTGGAGGACGGGATCGTGGAGGCCCGCGCCTACCATCAGAACCAGGTCTTTGAGGCCGCCGAGAGCTTCGCGCGAGCCGAGGGCTTCATTGTCGCGCCGGAAACGGCCCACGCCGTCAAAGCTGTCTACGACGAAGCCATGGCTTGCAAGGAAGCGGGGGAATCGAAGGTTATCCTCTTCAACTGCAGCGGCCACGGCCACTTCGATCTGGCGGCCTACGACGCCTACCACAGACAAGAGCTCCCGGACTACGAGCTGGAGGAAGAGAAGATAAAGCAAGCTTTGGCGGAACTG
>JACIWR010000389.1 GCA_014360845.1 Anaerolineae bacterium | reverse complement strand
CCCTGATTCTGCTCTACATCTGGGCCGTGGGTTTTATCCCGGATATTCGTCGTGTCTTCGCTTATCACGGGGCCGAACATAAGACTATCAACGCTTACGAGGACGGCGTCCCCCTCAATGCCCAGGATGTAGCCGCTTACACCACCGCCCACCCGCGCTGTGGCACCAGTTTCTTGCTGGTGGTAGCCGTGATCTCGATCCTGGTCTTCGCCCTGCTGGGCCGACCGGCGCTGTGGCTCCGCCTGGTCAGCCGGGTATTGCTCATCCCCGTCATTGCCGGTCTCTCGTATGAAGCTGTCCGCTTCAGCGCGGCCCACCGCCACAATCCGCTCATGAAGGCGTTGCTCGCTCCGGGCTTATGGCTGCAACGCCTCACCACTCGCGAACCGGAACCTGATATGCTGGAAGTGGCCATCGCCGCGCTGCAACGGGTCCTGGAGGCGGAGGGGATAGAGGGATAGAGGAATAAACAAAGGGCGTCGCCCTTCTCAAGAGCGACGCCCTTCGTTTTAGCGCCAGGTAAAAGTCCACGAGGGACTGCTGGGCCCCACTGCTACCCCTTGTCTGGCCCCATCCGCCTTCGTGCCCGTCTGCCGCATCACGGTGACGTTCCAGACGAAGAGGTGCGATTCTGCCTCCGGCGAGGGATGCATCTCGGCGGGCACACGCCACGCCGTGGTCCGGGTCCACACCTCCACCGGTGGCACTTCCTCGTCTTGCACCACCTGCACCCGCAGCACATACCACTCATCGGCGGAGAGAATCCCCACCGAGGCCCAATTGAGCAAGATGGTCTCATCCGGCTCGAATATCGCCCCATTGGGGGGAGCCAGGAGGATAGGCGCGTCGTAGGGCGGGGTCGGGGTGGCCGTAGGCCCCGGCGTGGCCGTCGGCGTGGGCGCTGGCGTGGGGGTTCCCAGCGGGATGACCAACTCCTGTCCCTCCTGAATGAGGGAGGGGTCCTCAAGCTCGTTGGCTTCCATGATGCGCTCCATGGGCACGCCATAGCGCTCAGCGATGCCGCTCAACGTCTCCCCAGGCTGCACCTGGTGAGTCACAGTGACCGGCAGGACGACCGGAGTCAAAGTCAGCGGGGGACCGGTGGGAATGATTAACACATCACCCGGGTGCAAAATGTGGGACTCGCTCAGGCCGTTGGCGGCCAGGATAGCCGCTTCCGTGGTGCCATATAACGCGGCGATGGAATAAAAGCTCTCCCCCGGCCGGACGGTGTGGGTGATGGGCGCGGCCGGCGTGGGCGTATCGGTGCTGGTCGGCGTGGGACGGGGCGTCGAGGTGGCGGTAGGAGAAGGCAACCCGGTGATGGTCAGCAGGGGCGTAGGTGACGGGGCCACGGTGGGCGGCACTGCCGCGGTCCGCGAGACGATAAGGGGCTGGAACAGTTTCCAGACCACCACACCAACCACCAATACAAAGACCAGGGTTATCGCCACGCGCAATACCAGTGGATGCAGGAGTAAACGATAGCGCGGGGGAGGCGTCAGCGAGGCACCGCACATCATGCACCGTCGTGAGCGGCGCAGCACAGGGGCACCGCACTGGGGGCAGACGGTTTCTGCCGGCAACTCCGGTTCCACAGCCGGTTCTTCTTCCACCGGTGGCGGCGGCGATGGCTCCTCCGGCGATGGCAAACTCGCGCCACACATCAAACAGGTGGTAGCCCGTTCGGCCACCCGGGCACCGCAGCGGGGGCAGTGGCGTTCTCTGGATTTGGGTTTCCTTCGCAGTAATGGCATCGCTACCGCCGCTCACCAGCGCTCAAAGGGATTCCGCTCACGCTGCACCTCGCAACCCCAGCTCATCGGCGATGCCTTTCATCGCCTCCAAAACCACACCGATATGCTCATTAAGCTCCACACCCAGATCAGCCGCTCCTTCCTCAATGTCCTCACGGTCAACGCCGGCGGCGAAGCTCTTATCTTTCCACTTTTTGCGCACGGATTTGACTTTCACATCGAAGATGCTCTTCGAGGGGCGGACCAAAGCCACGGCCACGATCAGGCCGGTCAGCTCGTCCACGGCGAAAAGGGTCTTCTCCAGCAACGAGTCGCGGGTGACGCCGGCGTACCGGGCATGCGAAAGCACGGCGCGGACGATTTCCTCAGGCCAGCCTCGTTGGCGCAGAATCTCCGCCCCGGCGAAGGGGTGCTCCTCGGCCGTGGGATGCTGCTCGTAGTCGAAATCGTGCACCAGACCCACTATCCCCCATAGCTCCTCGTCCTCGCCAAAGCGGCGGGCGTAGGCACGCATGGCCGCCTCTACCGCCAGGGCGTGTTTGATCAGGTTAGGACTTTTGGTGTACTCGTTCAGCAAAGACCAGGCATCCTCTCTCGTTGGTTGCATGATGTTTCCTCCCGGTATGATATATCACCCTTTGTACTCACGAACCACGTGCAATTCCTCGCCCACCATCCGCCAGGCGCGACGCTCAGCCTCGTACATGATGCGCTCTTCATCCAGGGTCAGCAACTCGCGATCACGCATCAGCCAGCGGCCGGCCACCATCAGGTGACGGATGTCCCCTGCCTGCGCGGCGTAAATCACGTTGGCGATCAAGTTGTGCCGCGGGCGCAGATGGGGTTGGTGAAAGTCGAAAACGACCAGATCAGCCGCGTAGCCGGGAGCGATGACTCCGCTGCGTGGGAAACCCATGGCCCGCGCACTGTTCTGCGTCGCCAGACGCAGCACGAGATCACCGGGCAGCAGTTGCGGGTCCTGGTGGGCGTTTTTGTGCATCAGCGCCGCCAATCGAGCTTCTTCCAGCATGTCCAGGTTGTTGTTGGAGGCCGTCCCATCCGTGCCCAGAGCCACATTGATGCCCCGCGACAGCATTTCCGGCAGCCGAGGCACGCCCATGCCCAATTTCATGTAACAGCCTGTGCAACTGGCCACGCTAACCCCTTTCGCGGCCAGGATAGACAGGTCCTCATCGTTCACATAGATGCTGTGAGCAGCGATGGCCGGCACATCGAAAATCCCCAGATGGGCCAGGTGAGCGATGGGCGTGCGCCCATGCTGTCCCAGGGAATTCTCCACCTGCTCTTTGGATTCGGCCACATGCAAATGCACTCCCACCCCCAGCTCCGCCGCCTTCTCCGCCACCCGAGCCAGAAAATCTGCCGGGCAAACGTAAGGTGAGTGTGGCCCCAGCACAGTGCGAATGCGCCCGTCGCCAGCCCCCTGCCAACGCTGCACGAAGTCCACCGTCATCTCCAGGGTAGTGCCGCCTATCTCCTGTTCCGCTCCCAGACCGAAGACACACCAGGCCAGCGTGGCCCGCAACCCCGACTGCTCCACCACCTCGGCCACGCGGTCCATCCAGAAATAGTGATCGGCAAAGCCCACCGTACCCGAGCGGATCATCTCCGCCGCCGCCAGAGCAGCGCCCCAGTACACATCCTCCTCGGTCAGCGCCGATTCTGCCACCCAGATGCGCTCGTTGAACCAGCGATCCAGGGGCAAATCCTCTGCCCAGCCCCGCACCAAAGTCATCGGCGCGTGGGTATGGGCGTTGAAGAAACCGGGCATCACCACCTGATCGGTGGCGTCCAACACTTCATCGGGGACAAAATCGGCGGGCGCTGTGCCCACTGCCTCAATGATCCCGTCGGCGATGGCGATGTCGGTGCCTCTCAGGACCTCATCTGGCCCGTCGAGAGTGATGACGTCAGCGTTTTTGATCAGAACCCTGGACATATTGAGCCCTCCTGGACAAAGCAAGAAAAGCGCCCGGCGACGGCGCAGCACAGAAGATAATTCATGGGGCGTTAATACTCAGGCTAGCAGGCG
>JACIWR010000388.1 GCA_014360845.1 Anaerolineae bacterium | reverse complement strand
CCGGTCGGCGCGGGCTATTCGCCGACCGGCACCTCGTCTTCGGGTGACCAGGCCGGAGCGCAGGTCACCACCATCACCAGGTCCTGGGCCCCAGTGTTACGGATGAGGTGTCGGGTCAGTGGGGGGATGATCACCGTATCGCCTGGCTGCACGACATGGACCTCGTCATCCAGCTCCATCTGACCCTGTCCCTGGAGGATGTAGTACACCTCTTCCAGTTGGCGGTGATAGTGGCGCATACTGCGACCGCCCGGCTCGATGGTCACCTCGGCCACGCTGTGGCGGCGCAGGTTGGCGATGGACGGCGAGGCCAGCTCGCGCACGATCTCGCCATACTCGCTCACCAGCGGCTTCACCTGATCGCGTTTGATAATTTCCACACCCTTTCTCCTCACCCAATAGCTCAAACAATCGCGTAGCGGCGGCCCGCCGTGGCCGCTTTGAGAGAGCGGACAGAGCCGTCCGCCGCTACACATCATGATGGCACGGCGTGCCGGGGCCTTACGTCTGCACTTGGCTCAGATCAACCTTGTGCAGGCGCGGATTGGGGGTGATGCCGGGGATGCGGCCCCGTTTGGCCACCGGTCGCCCTTCGATGACCTTGATGTCCGCCGTGAAATCAATGGGCGGCGCTCCGGCGATGGCGCTGCCGATGCCGAAAGCATCCACCGGCGACTTTCGCTCGCGAAAGAGACGGATGCGCGCCGGATCAATGCCCCCACTGACCACGATTTTCACGTGAGTGTAGCCCGCCTGATCCAGACGAGCCCGCACCTCGCGCACCAACTCCGGCGTGACCCGCCCTCGTTCGGCGGGGGTGTCCAGCCGCACACCCCACAGGCGATCCCCCAACGCTGCCGCCACGCGCAGACTTTCCTCGGCTTCGTCTTTGAAAGTGTCCACCAGGGCGATGCGATGCACACCCGGTTCGATGTGACGGTCAAAAGCCTGAGTAGCCTTCACCGTGTCGCCGACGATGAGAATCAAAGCGTGGGGGATAGTGCCCGAGGGCTCAATGCCCGCCAACCTGGCGCCGGCCGGGGTTGCGCACCCCACGCAGCCGCCGACGATGGCCGCGTACTCCATCCGCGCCGAGACATCAGGGTGCACATGTCGCGCTCCAAAAGAGATGACCGGGATACCCTCCGCGGCGATGACGCACTCCCGGGCCGCCGTAGCCCAACCGCTCTCGTGGGCCAGGATGCCCAGGTAGGCGGTTTCATACAGGCCGAAGCTCTGATATGGAGCGGTGATGCGCAGCACGACCTCCTTGGCCAACATGCTTTCTCCTTCATCCAGGGCCCATACCTCGGCGGAAGGGGGTAATACCCGCGCTAACAGGGCACAGACTTCGCGCATACCGCACAGGATGCCATCCTTGTTGGGGAAGACCTCCATGGTGACTACGGGGTTCAGCCCCTCTTTCCGGAGGATGGTCTGCGTGCGGGAGAAATACACGTCGGCCACGTCTTCGGATAGAGCTTTATCCACCAGATTGATCTTGGAGCTTTCCATCCTATCTTCACCTCCTGCAAGCCTTGCGTCAGGCCTGGAGACCTGGCGTAAGCATCATTCTGTTGCTCTCGTTACCCGTATCTTGCTGAGCCTGACCCGCGAACGCACCTCGTGATGGGGATCGCGCTCGTCCCACACCTTGAGCCGCTGTCCTGTAGCGGCAGAATACCAGCCTATTTCGATGTCGTACACGTCCTCTGGGGCATCGAGCGGGAAGCTCAGGGCGTGTTCGTCAACGATAACCTGTCCCACTTCCCAGCCGGAGGTGGGAGCGGCTCCTTGCTGGGGTATGCTGTCGTCCCCCGCCCACCGCTGATCACCCTGGCGCAGGGCCTGGACGAAGACGACGTAGTCCTCTTCCATAGGAGCAAGAGCCTGCCAGTAGAGAGTGAGGCGGGCGGTCTCGCCGGGAGCGAGGACGCGGCGGTCCAGTTCGTAACCCCGCAGGGCAATGCGGTCCTGGAAGTTGAATTGCAGCGGGTTGGGCCAGGCGCTGGTGGAGTTGGGGACGATTTCCACTGTGGCGAAGCGAAGACTATCGCCCCGGGGGATGCCATCGGCCTCGTAGACAGGCAGTCTTTGCGGCGTGCGGTGGTTGTACAGCCCCACTTCCAACTGCGCCCGGCTGGGTGCGTAGGTCGTGGACGGGATGGGGATGGGGTAGGTATCGGCGATGGCCTCGCCTGCCTGCCAGGTGCTGGTGGGAGCGTTGCCCAGGCCGGGGTAGGTATCGCGCTGAGCGACGACGATGCCGGTTTCATCCAGCAGATGCACGAACACCGTGTAATCGGTATCCATGGTCGTCATCGCCTGCCAATACAGGGTCACGCTCATCGTCTCGCCGGGATGCACCGTATCGGTGCCGATTTGATACCCCAGAAGGCGCATTTGGTCGCCAAAGTTAACGTCCAGCCGGTGGGGGATGGCCTCTATCGCCGCCTGATCGAGTCGCGGCGGACGGGCGTACACAGGGATGATGTAGAACACCAGGCAGGCGATGGAGAGGACCAGAAATCCGACGACGACTACTCCGCTGAAGGCCGCCACAGCGCGGCGGGGGATGAATTGTCGCCAGCCCCAGATGAGCAGCACGGCTGTGGCCGCCAGCGCGGCGAACAGCAATCGCCCGTGCTCGGCGTGTACGAGGGACATGAAACGCAGCAATGCGACGAAAACTCCCCCGCTCCACAGCATCAGCAAACTCAAGCCGAGTAGGGCGGGGACAGGAAGCCTTTCTCCCAGCAGCGTCTGAAGCGGCCCCTGGACCCGCAGCCGGAGCCACGTCTGGCGCACGGCCAGCATCAGCACACCGAGCATCCCCAGGCGGTCCAGAGCGAACAGCACATGATAAATCCATTCGTCAACGACCACCGACCGCCAGCCGAACACCGCCCAGAAGGACATCTCCACCCCGCGCAATTCCAGCCGCAACTGATCGAGGGTGAACGGAGTCGTCCGGCCTCCCCGGAACGCTACCTGATGCACCACTGCGCCCAGGGGGTCGCCGTACAGTCGCCAACTGCGCCAGAACCACCAGCCGCTGACGAGCGCCGCGACGCCGAAAAGCAGAAGCCCTTGCTTCAGCAGTTGCGAGCGGGAGCGAGTTCGCCACGCGGCGATGACCAGAGCCCCGCCCACCACCGGCACCAAAGCCACGGCGCTGGATTTGGAAAGCAGGGCCAGTCCCAGGGCAATGCCGGTGCCCAGAGCCCGCCTGGTTGGGGCCTCCGGGCGCAGGGCCAGACGCAGCGCGCCCAGCCCGGTCCAGGCACACATGGCCGCCACCGTGGCATCGTTGCTCACCGAACTGCCGATGAACAAGAACATGGGGTTGAATCCGACCACCGCTGCCGCCCCCAGGGCCAGGAGCCTATCGCCAGGGGCAATCTCCAAGGCGATTAAATAAGTGGCCAGCACCGTGGCCAGGGCCATGAGCACCGACAACTGGCGGGCCAGGTGCAGGGCTAACACCGCCCCGCGATAAGGGAACCCCTCCCGCTGCGGGTAATGGACGATTATGTTCTGGTTATCCCCCCGTGAGCCATGGAGCATGGAGAGATAGTAGGGATTGCCGGAGTCGCGCAGGGCCCAAAAATCGTCGCTGGGTATCCAACCGGTGATAAGGGCGGCGAGGGCGTAGTACAAAGGCGGCTGGCTGCCCTCCTGCTTCCACGGCTGCTCGAGGTCGGGATCGTAGACAGGCAGACCATGGCCGTCGGCCAGATGCTTGACCACGGGATAATGCCAGCGTTCGTCGGGCTTTTCCAGGAGAGGTATGGCCAGGTTAGAGGCCGT
>JACIWR010000387.1 GCA_014360845.1 Anaerolineae bacterium | reverse complement strand
ATTGAGAAGATACGTTTCTTTGTATCTTCTCAAAATGTAGGGGCGAACCCTTGCGGTCGCCCAGGCGGGCAGGTGCAAGACCTGCCCCTACCCCAAATTATTGAGAAGATACGTTTCTTCCGTAGGTCGAGCCCGTGGCCCGACGCGGATGCAGCGGGGGCATGACCCCGCTCTACTTAATGCGCTGTCAACGAATGGAGGAATGAATAAGCGAATGACTATGACCATACATCTATTCGTTTATTCGTTGAACATTCGTTGACAAAGTGTAAACCTATTCCCTCCCAAGAATGAACCATCCCCCAGAAGTGCATCAACACGATTGGGGAGATTACCCGGCTTCTCGCACAGGAGTAAAAGGCATTGATCCTTAATTATCCCCGTCTTCTGGGCGGCTTGCTGCTCAGCGCCATCATCGGTTGGGCTGGCTACCGCAAAGAATCCCTCTCCCGCAGCGGCGTGCTGGGGGCTATTATTGTAGGCTCCCTCGTCTTCGGTCTGGGAGGCTGGACCTGGGGCCTGTTGCTTATCGCTTTCTTTGTCTCTTCCAGCTTCTTATCGCACTACCGCCAGGTGGACAAGGAAGACCTGGCCGAGAAATTCGCCAAAGGGCATCGTCGTGACCTGGGTCAGACGCTGGCCAACGGCGGCTGGGGAGCAGTGCTGGCCGTGTTCCATGCTTTGACTTGCCATCCCTTGCTTTGGCCCGCTTTTGTGGGGGCGATGGCCGCCGTTAACGCCGATACCTGGGCTACCGAGTTGGGAGTGCTCAATCCCACATCACCCCGCTTGATCACCAACGGACGGCGTGTGCCAGCAGGCACCTCCGGCGGGGTCTCCACCTGGGGCACGCTGGCCGCCCTGGGCGGCGGACTGTTCATCGGCATGGTAGCTCTGGTGCTACAGTGGATCAGCGTCCTGGCACAACGTCAAACCCTATCCCGGCTGGAGTGGTGGCTGGTTCTGGGGGCAATTGTCGGCGGACTGGCCGGCTCGTTTTTCGACAGTTGGCTGGGAGCCACAGTGCAAGCCATCTACTATTGCGACGCCTGCCAGAAGGAGACCGAGCGCGTCATCCACCATTGTGACACGCAGACCCGGCAGATACGGGGCTGGCGTTGTCTGAACAATGACGGGGTGAACCTGTTGAGCTCGGTGGTGGGCGGGGCGACGTCGGCCCTCGTTGTCTGGGCATGGTGGGCGTGGCGAGGGTAGATTGCCCGTCCACGGGGAGCGTGGTATAATTGACTATGGAGCGGAGCAGGCTTGCTTCGGCTCCGCTCTGCAAGCATTCTGAGCGGAGCGCAGCGCGGTCGAAGAAGGCCAGCGGAATGGTTCTCATCAGTGTTCATAGTCCCGAGACCTGTTCGCGGTCTCGGTCTTAGATGGGTTTTACAGAAAAGTTAGGCAATCAGGAGGGGGGGAATGTTTAACGATCTGGAGTCCAGGGGACGCATCATGGTCGTAGATGATGACCCCGACATCTCTGCAATGCTGCGCACTTATTTCACCCTGCAGGGCTATGAGGTTGACATCGTCTCCCACGGGGCCGATGTCCTGTCCGCTTGTCGCCGCCATCGTCCTGACCTGGTGTTGCTGGACATCATGTTGCCCGATGTGGACGGCTACGAAGTCTGCCGCGAGTTGCGGTCCGACCTGTACACCAGCAACATCCCCATCATCTTTCTGACCCAGAAAGACAGCCGCACCGACCGGTTAGCCGGTCTGGCCTTGGGCAGTGATGACTACATCACCAAGCCGTTTAACGTCGAAGAACTGAAATTACGGGTGCGCAATTGCCTGCGCCGTGCCAAATTCATCAGCTCGACCGACCCGGTGAGCAGCCTGCCCAGCGGCAAACTCATCGAGGACCAGCTTCGCCAGTTGCTTAGACGCCGTAACTGGGCCATCCTCTACATCGGCATCGAGGGCTTTGAACTGTTCACCAGTTCCTACCGCTACCTGCGCGACGAGTTCATCGCTTACGTGGCCAAAGTTTTGCGCGAGGCAGTGGAAGAACTGGGTACCTTCGATGACTTCGTGGGACACGTGGGCAGGGATAATTTTTTGATCATCACCGTACCCAGCCGTGTGCAGGCCCTGCAAAATCGCATCAAGGGACGCTTTGAACGGGCCATAAGCGCTTCGTCTCAGCCGGGGGCCGAGAGCACTGAACAGCCCCCGGAGAGACGGTCTCTGCCCCTGGCCCTCCGCATGGGGATAGTCACCTGTGACGATGGCCCCTTCCCGGACATCCGCAGCATCGCCGAGGCCGTAGCCCACGCCCGGCGGCAAGCACGGGCGCAGTTGCAACAACCTCTTGAGCAAGCATGAAACGCAGTGATTTTGAGGCCCTGGTCGCCGAAGCGGTCAGCAGCCTCCCGGCAGAGCTGTTGGAGAAGATGGACAACGTGGAAGTTGTCGTCGCCTCCCGGCCCACGCCCGCCCAACTGGCCCGCGCCGGAGTGTCGGCGGACACGCCGCTCTTCGGCCTTTACGAAGGAGTGCCCCTCACCCGGCGCACCAGTCATTACAACCTGGTCTTGCCCGACAAGATCACCATCTTTCAAGAGGCCATAGAGGCCCGTTACCACACTCCGGACACCATCCGCTACCAGGTGCAACGCACCGTCATTCACGAAATCGCGCATCACTTCGGGATCAGCGATCGGCGGCTGCGAGAATTGGGTTGGTGAAAGGTTCTCACACGCCGCCAGGAGTGCAGGTGGGCATTAGCGCTATGGAGAGCCCGCTGCGTCGGGCCACGGGCCCGACCTAGGTGGGGTGGTGGCCTGTAGCTGAAACACGTACTTAACTGCCCAGGTCGAAATCTATGAATCTCCGCGAACTCCGCGCGCTCTGCGGTGAAGAGAAGGTATCAATACAAGAGAGGGAGACCACCTGGAAAGCGCGGCTACGGAACTCTTAGCCCCCCATTCGCCAGACTCCCGTAAGAAGGAGGAAGATCATCATGCCGGAATTAAGAAGAGACCCCATCATTGGCCGCTGGGTCATCATCTCCACGGAACGGGGCAAGCGCCCCTCGGATTTCAAGGTCGAAGCAGAGGTGCGCAAGCCAGGGCCCTGCCCTTTTTGCAAGGGACACGAGGCCGAGACCCCACCGGAGGTTTTCGCCTTGCGTGAACACGGCGGCTCGCCCAACAGTCCCGGCTGGGAGGTGCGCGTGGTGCCCAATAAATACCCGGCCTTGCGCATCGAAGGGGGGCTGAACCGGGAAGGGGTGGGCATGCTGGATATGATGAACGGCGTCGGGGCCCACGAGGTCATCATCGAGACGCCCGACCACGACAAGGTCCTGGCCGATTTGGACGAGTTCCACATCAGCAAAATCCTGTGGGTGTATTCCCAACGCATCGCCGACCTCGGCGGCGATGATCGCTTCAAGTACGTGCTGGTCTTCAAGAACCAGGGATCAGCTGCGGGAGCTTCCCTGCAACACTCCCACTCCCAGCTCATCGCCACCCCCGTGACCCCGAAACGAGTTAAAGAAGAACTCAACGGGTCCCAGGCTTATTACAATTACAAACAGCGCTGCATTTTCTGCGATTACATCAAGCAGGAGACGAAGCTCTTCACCGAGCGTCTGGTGATGGAGACGGAGAGATTTGTCGCCCTGTCGCCTTTCGCCGCGCGCTTCCCCTTCGAAATGTGGATTCTGCCCAAGCGACACATGTGCGATTTCACTTACATCGAAGGGGCGGAGTTTGGAGACCTGGCCCACGTGCTACACACCGTTTTGAACAAAATACGCATCGCCCTGAACGACCCGCCCTTCAATTACATTCTACACACCGCACCTTTCCGCCGTCCCCGTCCCTCAGGTGCGCCGGGCATCCGAGAAGAAACGCGCCCCCGCCGTTCACTACCCGGAGCCGGAGCAGGA
>JACIWR010000386.1 GCA_014360845.1 Anaerolineae bacterium | reverse complement strand
GGCCTCGACAGTACCGGCACCGATGTGCGGGGACCCGATGACTTGCGGCAGCGTGAAGAGCCTCTTACCCCGCTCCTCTTTCTCGTCCTCGAACACGTCCAAAGCCGCACCGGCCACCTTCCCGCTGACGATGGCCTCGTAAAGCGCGGCTTCGTCCAGGGTCCCGCCGCGGCCACAATTGACGATGTACACGCCATCTTTCATTTTGGCGAACTCTGGCGCGCCGATGATGTGATGCGTCTCCTCGGTGTAAGGCACGTGGAGGGAGATGTAATCGGAGCGGGCCAGCAATTCATCCAGGGAGACCTGGGTAGCGTTGGGCACGTTCACCTTGGTGCGGCGATAGAAAAGCACATTCATGCCCAAGCCTGCCGCTCGCTTGGCCACCTCCTGGCCAATGCGCCCACATCCGACAAGGCCCAGGGTTTTACCGGTCAATTCCGTGCCTTTGCTAAAGGCTTTCTTTTCCCACTTGCCAGCGCGCATGGAGGCGGTCACATCGGGTATTCTCCGGGCCAAAGCAAAGAGATAGCCAATGGTCAGCTCGGCCACGGAAACAGAGCTGGCCGCCGGAGTGTTCAGCACCGTGATGCCTTTAGAACGCGCGTAATCCACATCAATGTTGTCCAACCCCACGCCGCCGCGCAGGATAAGCTTCAGATTCTTGGCCACATCAATCAACGGCTGGCGCACTTTTGTGCGGCTGCGCACCAGGATGGCGTGATAGTCGGGGATGACTTCCACCAACTCTTCCGCCGAGATGTCGTCGCGCACGTCTACCTCGATGCCGGCCGCGCGCATTTTCTCGATAGCCTTCACATCAGTAGGATCACAAACGAGTAGCTTCATCTTGCCTCCTGCCTCTTGTTTCTTGCTCCTTGCTTCTTGCCTCTCACAGCCCCAGGATGTCATTGATCTGACCCAACAGCCAGTTGATGTCATCCACCGTCAGGTCGCCCATGTGCGCGATGCGGAAGCATTTCTCCTTGAGTTCGCCATAGCCGTTGGAAATCATCGCCCCTCGCTTGCCTAGCTCGGCGTTGAGGTCCTTGACGCTGATACCGCGCGTGTTTTTGACGTTGGTGACCGTATATGAGAGGTATCGCTCATCAGAATAGAGGGCGAAGTACTTCCGCGCCCAATCCTGGACGATCTTGGCCATCTCTTTATGACGTCGCCAGCGGTTCTCCAGCCCCTCAGCCAGAATGTCATCCATCTGCACGTTCAGAGCCTGGATCAGGCTGATAGCCGGGGTAGCCGGGGTTTGGTGCGCTTCGTACTTCTTATCCATCTGGGCGTAGGAGAAGTAGTGGCCTGGATTAGGCACTCGCAAAGCTCGCTCCCGCGCCCGATCGCTCACGGCGCAGACGGTGAGGCCCGGCGGCAAGGCAAAGCACTTCTGCACGCCGGCCAGACAGACATCCAAGCCCCAGGCGTCAAACTCGATCTTGACACCAGCCATGCAGCTCACCGCATCCACCAGGATCAGCACATCGGGATACTTCTCGCGCACCAGGGCGGCAATCTCTTTGACCGGGTTCATGAGGCCGGTCGAGGTCTCGTTCATGACCACGGTGATGGCGTCGTATTCCCCCGTGCTCAAGGCCGCGTCCACCGCCTCCGGCGTGGTAGCCTGTCCCATGGGCACTTCGATAGCGTCACAAGGTATGCCGTTGTCCTTGGTAATCTGATGCCAGCGCTTGGAGAAGGCCCCACAGATGCAGTTCAACACTTTTTTGGTGGAGGCCTGGCGCACTGCACCCTCCATCACTCCGGTAGAAGAAGAGGCATACAAATACACGCGCTGTTTGGTGTAAAGCAACTGTTGGAGCTTGGGCGTCACCTCAGCCTGCAGATCAGAGTACTCTTTGGCCCGGTGTCCAATCATGGGCATAGCTTGGGCCTGCAAGATTTTCTCACGCACATGCGTAGGCCCGGGGATAAAGAGTTTCTTGTACATTTGTACCTCCTTTGGTAAAATTGAGCTTAGTAGAATTTCACATCTTGTCTGCTCTTGGAGAGGTGCGGTTGAGTGGTGAGGGGGAACATGCCAAAACAAATACGGCAAAAGTACAAAGGTAAGAGGAGGGCATCTGACGGGTTGATGTGTCGGAGAAAACGGCAGAGAGAAAAGACCACATCACAGCATCTCACCATTGAGCTTCTGTTGCATCGTATGTAGGTTGTGGCAGTTCGTTGTAGGGGTTCCCGCGCTCCGAAAGCGCCAACCTATTGTAACACAATCTGGTTATTACTGCAACTTCCAGGCCCCTCACGGGTGTGCGTCAGTTTTGGGGCGAGTTTGCGCCCCATGGGCATCAAGTTAACGAGCAGTGGAGCTTCTTCATCGCAAACCCCTCACGCAGTGAGGGGTCGGTGACAGCTTCGCCGGACAAAAGCTTGGCCGAACTCCAAGGTGGCGGGTAGGGCTCTCCGCCCTAGACCAATAGAGCAGGATCGTCACATGAGAGAATCCCTGTAGCCCACCTGGTTGCCCGGCTCAACCAAGCCCAACCCGCCCTACGGTGATGCTACTGTGTGAGGAGGGAGTGATCGCTTGCCTGTGCTAGCCTGCTGGCGCAGCGGTGACAGTTCCCCCGCCTGCGTCGGGGGCTTCCGGCAAGACTCACAGCGTGAGGGGTTGGTGACCGCTTGCCTGCCAGCGCAACTCGCGGAGTCCAACTCCGCGAGATCAGAGGCGGGGGCCACCGGCAAGCCCGTCCGCCGTGCGGGGGCAGCGACAGCTACTGCGCCAACTGCAGCACATAGCGCAGGACCACAAGGTTGGACAGTTGCTCCACCGGGGCACGATCGTCGGTAAGGACCGGTCCTGTCCCCGCCACCGGGCGCAGATGAGCAGCAGCCTGAGATACCACATTGTACAGGAAAGGATCAGTGATACCAGACAAGTTAGCCTGCAGATTCGCGGCTTGTGTCTCCACCACGGTAGCCACCACCACGCTATTGAAAGTTTCGGGCACATCCACAATGTACACCGAGGGGAAAACCGTCTGCAGCGTCGTGGCCAGGGCTTCCACCAGGCTGTAGTCGTCCTCCGTGCGCCCCACATTGATGACCACCACGCCTTTCTCCGTCAGATGGCGGCGCACCTCGGTGAAAAACTCCTGCGTCGTCAGGTGAAAGGGAATGTATGGCAGGCGATAGGCGTCCACCGCGATCACATCGTAGCGCGCTCGAGTTCGCGCCAGGAAATAGCGTCCGTCCGCGACGTGCACCGTCAAATTGGGTTCGGTCATGGCGAACAAACGGCGGCCCACGTCCACGATTAGCGGGTCAATCTCCACGCCATCAATAGGGATGGGGCCGAAGACAGCAGTGTACTGCCGTGGCGTTGTCCCCGCCGCCAGCCCAATCATGCACAAGCTGCGCACCTGATCCGGTGTATGCGGCGGTGGATTAAAAAACGGCCCCACCAGAAAATAATCCCAGGTGCCGAAGGTGGCCAAGGAGTCGGGGTCATAGACGGAATGCACGGCCTGTCCCTCGTTGAGCAACAGATAGCGCGTGCCATCCACTTCCACCACCTGTATGTAGTTGTAAGCCGATTCCGCTTCGTAAAGCATCCCTTCCGCCGGCTTGATAATCATCCGCCGCGAAAGCACTCCCAGAGCCAGGAGAATCAGGAAGAAAAAAGCGAAGACCCAGGCCAGGCGGCTTTGAGCTCGAACCAGTCCCCCGACGGACACCAGCAACAGCAGGCCGGCGAAAAGCAAAAAAGTATAGCGCGTACCGATATTGGGGATCAGAATCAACACAGGGGCAAAAGTGCCGAGGATGCTGCCCAAAGTGGAGATGCCATATATCCTGCCAGCAATATCACCGGCGGATCGCACATCTCGCATGGCCAGACGGATGGCAAAAGGAGAAACAAAACCCAACAAAGTCACCGGCAGGGCGAA
>JACIWR010000385.1 GCA_014360845.1 Anaerolineae bacterium | reverse complement strand
ACCTACCGCCCCGAGTTCCTGAACCGTATTGACGAGGTGATCATCTTCCACACTCTGACCAGGGAACATGTGCTGCAGATTGTGGACCTCCAGATGAAAGAAATCGAGGAACGACTGGCGGAGCAGGGCCTGAGCATCGAGCTGACCGATGCGGCGCGAGAGTGGTTGGCCAATGAGGGCTACGATCCGCAGTTCGGCGCGCGCCCGCTACGCCGTACCCTCCAGCGCCGGGTAGAGAACCCGCTGGCCCTGCGGCTGTTACAAGGCGAGTTCTCCGCCGGCGATGTCGTCGTTGTGGATGCAGGGGACGAGGGATTGATCTTCACCAAAAAGGAGCCGGTGGCTCTGGAAACCACCACCCCCGTCCCGGAATCCGCTACGGCAGCGACATAGCATCGGCTTGCAAAACCACCTGAAGACAGGTACGCCAGCACCGCCGTAAACGAGCGGTGCTGGCGTCTGTTCACAGCGGTGCGCGAAAGGGACGCTTCTCTGGAAGTGCCCCTTCTTACTTGCGAGCCATGCGCTGTCGGCCTCTGAGTGAACCTTGGGCAACATCCTCAAATGAACCCCTAAAAACCACAGCGATTTCCACGTGTTTTGCCGCGGCATCCCCTAATTTGACAAGCCAATTGCTCATTTCTTACCGTCTTCTTTCGATTTTTAAGGAAGTTCTAATTGACTTTGTCCAGCTATCAGTGTACAATGTAATCAGTATCGTACAGGCCTATATGGCAGGATAGCTGGCCCCTTTCCACTCAACATGGGGCTTATCGTGGCGCACATGGATCATAGTTAACGTCTCTGGGGACGGCCAGCGGTCAGAACATCAAGAACGCCAGGCCGCCCTTGTTTTCTCAGGGGGAGGGCTCGACGCCGTATACAGGTAAGTTTAACTGAGGAGGTTACTGATGAAAAATTACCAGTTCAGACTGGTGGCTGTCGGGCTGGCAACAGCTTTGGTGCTGACCCTGATGCTAGGCCGAGCACCCCAGATCAGTCAGGCAGTAGAAGTGCCAGAACCCGGCCCGCTGCAAATCCAGACCAGCGGCCCCAACACCCCGCTCAACATCGGCGACTGGTACACCCAAGTCGCCGGGGACAACACCTATCACCTGCTCACTATCCCCGTGCCAGACACCTACCCGCCCACCCAGGACATCACTATTCAGTTGTTTGACCCGGAGTGCTATAATGCCTACGGTTACATTGCTCCCGACCCCGCCGCTCCTGGCGACTACGTTTACGATGAGGTTCGTGATGCCGCGGATGGACGCAGTGACGATCCTGCCGACGCGGATACTACCCTCTTCCGGCTGCTGGCTCCCGATGGTGTTACGGTAGTGCAAGAGACCACTTACCCGAACTCGGCTACCCCGGTTACCGATTCCGACCAGCGGTGGGTGGACTTCGCCGTCTTCAACACGGGCACTTATGGGGCAGGGAACTACGAACTGCGCATCACCACCGCTGATAACGACGACAACACCTGGCGCATCCGCGTTGAACCTGACGACCCGGACGGCATCCCTAACGGCAACGAGATCGGCACGCCCTTCATGCGCATCACCTACCAGTTTGATCCACCTTTCTCCCCGCCGGCTATCCCGGAGTTCACCTCGTATGATCACACTTTCTGGTTCTACGTGCCCACCGATTGGCCGGATCCAACCATTACTATCCACAACTTCGACTTTGACTACGGCACTGAGCTGATGGCGGGGGATGCGTCGCTCACCTATATACCTCCCAGCGGCATTGAGCATCTGGGCACCCTGTCTGGAAACATGGGGTGGAACGACGGTGTGGCCGACGGCGGCGCCAGCCCTGACCGCGCAGGAGACACCGTCCCCACCGAGCCCGGCTGGTGGCAGATTCAACTACAAGGCTGCTACAACAACAATCAGATTTTGGTCGAAGTGGACGGGATACCCATTTACACCGACCGACCCGACCACCTGGCCGCCGACGTCGGGCTGACCAAGGTGCGCACCACTCCCTCGCCCGTGCCGGTGGGCGAGACGGTGAGCTTCGACGTGACGCTGACCAACACCGGACTGACGGCCATCACCACGCTCCCCCTGGAGGACACCTACGACCCCACCTACCTGGCATTCCAGTCGGCATCGGTGGTCCCGGACTTTGTGGACCCGACCACGGGCACGCTGCGTTGGGATAACCTGGCCCCGGCAGTCGGACTGGTACCCGGCCAGTCGGTGACGGTCACCCTTAACTTCACCGCTCTGGCCAGCACCGGCGAAGAACCGGGCGGGGTCACGGTCAACACGGCGACCTCCAGCGGCGCAGTGGATGACAACGGTCACACATTGACAGATCAGACGGCCAGCGACGATGTGGCCATCGTTGCCGCCGACTTCACACTGAACAAAGTGCTCACCAGCGACTCGCCCGCGGTGATAGGCGACACGGTAAGCTTCTCGGTGGAAATCGTCAATACCGGCGAAACCGCGCTCATCGAGATCCCCCTGGAGGACACCTACGATCCGACCTACCTGGGCTACGTCTCAGCGTCGCCAGAACCGGACTCCGTGGACGAGACCGCAGGCACATTGGGCTGGGACAACCTGGTATCTTCTGGTTCCCTGGCACCTGGCGAATCCATCGTTGTTACCCTGAACTTCACCGCCCTGGCCAGCACCGGCGAGGGAGTGACGACCAACACGGCCACCGTCAGCGGCGCTACAGACGAGTACGAGCAAGAGCTACCAGACCAGACGGACAGCGCCGATGTGGCTATCACCACCCCACCGGTCATCGGACTGAGCAAAGAACGCACCACCGCCTCTCCAGTCCTGGTAGGCGAGGCTGTGAGCTTCGACATCACCGTGGTCAACAACGGTGAAACTGCTATTCTCGTACTTCCCCTGGAGGACACCTACGATCCGACCTACCTGGACTACGTTTCAGCGTCGCCAGAACCGGACTCCGTGGACGAGACCACGGGCACATTGAGCTGGGACAACCTGGTATCTTCCGGTCCCCTGGCACCTGGTGGCTCCATCGTTGTTACCCTGAACTTCACCGCCCTGGCCAGCACCGGCGAGGGAGTGACGACCAACACAGCCACCGTCAGCGGTGCTATAGACGAGTACGAACAAGAACTGCCGGACCAGACGGACAGCGCCGATGTGGCTATCACCGAAGAACCTGTGCCCACGCTGGTGGACCCGCACATCACCAAGAGCGGCGACCCCAGTCAGGCACGCATCGGCGACGCAGTGACATTCACCCTCGTCGCTCGTAACGAAGGCAACACCGAGGCTACCGGCGTAGTGGTCACAGACCAGATCGAGTCCTACCTGGACATCACCGGGGTGACCAGCACCAAAGGCACAGTGACCTGGGACAACGTCTCCCGCCTGGTGACGGTGGACATCGGCACCCTGGCCCCCACCGAGGAAGTGACCATCACCATCGAGACCGTGGTCAACGAGACGGCCACGCCGGCCCCACTGCTGATTGAGAATCAGGCCCATCTCGAGTTCAACGAGGGCGAGCAGCGGGATTCGGAGACCGTGATTGTCGAAATCGTAGAAGAAGCGCTGGAGGTGACGCCTACCCCCACTCCTGAAGAACCATCCGCCGCGGGGCCTCCGCCCGAAATTCCCGAACCGATGACTCTGCTCCTGCTGGGCGGTGGACTGGCCTCCCTGGCCGGTTACGCGACCTTCCGCCGTCGCACATCGTAGCAACGCCACACACATCTCGCAAAAAGGGGCACGGCACGCCGTGCCCCTTTTTGCATGGCTATCCCCCTGACCACCACGGCGACGAGTAGAACCGCTCAGCAGAAGGACGGTCTTCCCCCCTCGACTGGCTTAACGCCTCTGCGGTGACGATCAGCGACATGGCCGAAAGTATCAAGCTATTGAAATCCGTCTCATTTGAGCAAAACTATTGAATTTCGTTCCAACTTGTGGTATTATATGCGATATAACCGGCAAAATCTGG
>JACIWR010000384.1 GCA_014360845.1 Anaerolineae bacterium | reverse complement strand
CTGGGACCGGCGTCTCGATGCGCGGCTGGCCGCGGCGGTGATGTCTATCCCTGCCATCAAGGGCGTGGAGATTGGTCCCGCTTTTGAGAACGCCCGTCGTCCAGGCACGCAGGTGCATGATGAGTTTGAGCGAGTCAGCGAGGCAGCGAATCGGCGAGTGAGCGAGGCAGCGAGTCGGGAAGTTCCAAACGTAGTACGCACGTCAAATCGAGCTGGGGGGATTGAAGGTGGGATGACGAACGGGATGCCGGTCGTGGTCCGGGCGGCGATGAAGCCCATCCCAACCACCCTTGCGCCGTTGCGCTCGGTGGATTTGGCGACGGGTGAGCCGGCCACGACCCAGTATCAGCGCTCCGACGTCTGTGCCGTGCCCGCCGCCTCCATCGTCGGCGAGGCGATGGTGGCCTGGGTGCTGGCCGATGCGCTGCTGGAGAAGCGTGGCGGCGACAGTCTGGAGGAGATGTTGAGGTGTCCAATGTCGTCGTGACCGGATTCATGGGTACGGGCAAGACCGCCATTGGGCGGGAGGTAGCCCGTAGATTGGGACGTCCCTTCGTGGACATGGATGCGGAAATCGAGGCGCGGGCGGGCAAGTCCATTCCGCGCATCTTCGCCGAGGACGGAGAAGCCGTGTTCCGGGAGATGGAGTCGGCTCTGTGTCGGGAACTGAGCACCCGGCCGGGGCTGGTGATTGCCACCGGCGGCGGAGCGCTGGTCAATCCGCACAATCGGGCCTTGATGATGAAGAGCGGCGTCGTCATCTGTCTGACCTGCGACGCGGACGAGATTCTGCGGCGAGTGAGCTGCTCCGACAAAGCCGACAGGCCCCTGCTCAATGTACCCGATCCCCGCGCCGAAATCGAGCGGCTGCTGGAGGTGCGCCGCCCGGCATATCAGGCCATCCCCTGGCAGGTGGATACCAGCAAGCTCTCGATTGAAGAGGCCGCCGAGCGGGTGGTGGAGATCGCCGGGGTCATCACCTTGCCCGTGCGCTACCCGGGCGGCGAATACGAGATACACATCGGTGCCGGGTTGCTGTCCCACGTGGGAGGGGCTCTGCGGGCGGCAGGCGTGCCTGAGGGCAGTCGCGTGGCCATAGTCTCCAATCCCGTCGTCGCCCCGCTTTACGGATCTCAGGTGGAAACGGCTCTGCGAAAGGCGGGATTGCAACCCTTCTTCTGCTCCATCCCCGCTGGCGAACAGCACAAGACGCTGTCCACCGTCGCGACTCTCTACGAGCAGTTTCTCGCCGGGGGGTTGGACCGCAGCGGTACGGTGTTGGCGCTGGGGGGCGGCGTCACCGGCGACGTAGCGGGTTTTGCGGCGGCTACTTTCATGCGCGGCGTCCGTTTCGTCCAGGTGCCCACCACGCTGCTGGCGATGGTGGATGCCAGTGTGGGCGGGAAGACGGGAGTGGACCTGCCCCAGGGCAAGAATCTGGTCGGCGCGTTCAAGCAGCCGCTCCTGGTGCTCATTGACCCCGCTGTGCTGACCACGCTGCCCGTGGAGGAGTTCCGCTCTGGCCTGGCCGAGGTGATCAAGCACGGCGTTATCGGCGACCCGGACCTTTTCGCCGAGTTGGAGACGGTGCAGCACCATTCGCCCTTAGCGATGAGCGGGGCGCAGATCGCGCGTTCTCTCCGCGTCAAAATCGCCGTGGTGGAGGAAGACCCCCTGGAGCAGGAGCGCCGGGCCGTGCTCAACCTGGGACACACTGTGGCTCACGGCCTGGAGCGGCTGAGCGGGTTCACGCTGCGGCACGGTGAGGCGGTCAGCGTGGGGATGGTGGCGGCGGCGCGGATTGCTGCGGAGCTGAAGCGGGCCGACTCGGCGCTGGTTGACCGTCTGGAGGCGGCTTTGTCGGCCTGGGGGCTGCCGGTGCGCTGTCCGGCTCTCGATGCCGGCGCTATCTGGGAGGCCATGGCCCACGACAAGAAAAGGCGGGGGCGGGGGCTGCGCTGGGTGCTGCCCCGCGCCATCGGCCAGGTAGAGCTTGCCGAAGACGTCCCGCCCCAGGTCGTCAGGGCGGTGCTGTGTGGCATGGGCGCGAGGAGGGAAGGATGACCGACCATGATTTCAGAATCCTCATTCTCCACGGTCCCAATCTCAACCTGCTGGGGCGGCGGGAACCGGAGACATACGGCTCCATGACCCTGGAGGAGATCAACGCGGCCCTCCGGGCAGTGGCAGACGAGCGCGGCGCGGTGCTGCGCATCCTGCAATCCAACCATGAGGGGGCGCTCATTGACGCCCTGCATGAGGCTCTGGATTGGGCAGACGGGGTGCTGATCAATCCAGGGGCTTATACCCACACCAGCCTGGCTCTACGGGACGCCGTTGCCGCTGTGAGGCTGCCCACGGTGGAGGTGCATCTCTCGAACATCTACGCCCGCGAGCCGTTCCGCCATACGTCCCTCATCGCCCCCGTGTGCGTGGGGCAGGTCAGCGGCTTTGGGTGGCGCAGTTATCTTCTGGGGTTGACGGCGCTGTTGGATTACCTGGTGGACAGTGCCGGTGGGTAGTCTTCCCTGAGTAGAGCGGGGCCATGCCCTGCCGCATCTGCCGGTCGTCCACCAACCGCGTAGAATCCTATCGGCGGAAGCGGTGACCGCAATGAGCAGGACCTGTGGACTCGTAGGGGCTGCCCAGCCATATATCCCGCAGTAGCAACCGCCCCTGCTCATCGAAAGCGAAGGAGCCACTGCCGTCTATGTCATCCGGGACGTAGTTGCCCTCAATGACTTGCAGGGACAGGTTGCCCGTTGCCAGGTCGTATTCGTAGGTGCCCCAGTAGTCGCGATACACCTCAAAGGGCACCCAGGTCACACTGAACGAGCCATCGGCCCGAAAGCGCAACTCTCCGATGCGCTCTTCGGGGGTGAGTTCTTCCCCGGTATCGCAGGCGAATTGCGCCTCCTCCCGCCAGATGCCGACGAGGGGGTTGTCTTCAGGCGTGAAGACATGCACGTCAATGGTCACCATGCGCCGCCCCTTCTCCACATCGGCGGTGACGGTAAACACGCTCCCACTGGGCGTGGTGTCATCTATGGTGAGAACGCCGCTATCCGGATCAATGTGAGCCCCCTCGGCAGGGTTGACCGACCAGGTGGCACAGGCTGCGACCTTCTGGAAATAGTAGCAGCATTCGACCACGCCCAGGGCAAATTGGCAGGTTTCCCCCGGTTGCATCTCCACAGTGGTCTCCATCGAGAGCCTCAGGCGCTCAAGAGTCTCCTCATCGAGGCTCTCGATGCACTCTGTTGGCACAGGGGTATCCGTAGGCGACGGCAGGATGGTGGCCGGTATGCAGGCGCCGAGCGAGGCCAGCAAAATCACCATGAGCAAAGAAAGGACGCCTGGCCTTTGCAGTGAGTGCATGTCTGATCACTCCTTTGTGAGAGTGTAGAGGGGTAGGCGGCCTCGTCGCCGCTCACCTTTTTCAGGGGACTTTACACTTCGGTGTGCTGGTACATCACTGGTCGCAGCCGGTTACGGGCCGAGATGGAACATTGTCTCGGCGAGATGGAACTCCTTGGCGTCATAGCCTTCGGGGAAGCGGGCCAGGAAATCGCGTTCCTTTTTCAAGGTGTGGTAGTGGCTGCTCTCCATCTGGCTTAGATATTGGAGCATGGCTTTGCCCTTCACATTCCGCGCCCGCCTGGCGGAAGTGGCGTAATAGTCCGCCCAGGCTTTCTGCCATTTCATCGCCATCTCCAACAGTTCCAGGAGGGACGTGTCGTCGTTCAGGGCGATGTCCGCTTTAGGGAGCGGGGAACGAGGGGGAAGGGCCAGCGCCACCTCTGGGAAGTTCTGGGTGTACATCTCTACCAGGATGGTGCCGTGTGTCTCCTCCTCGTCCTTGAGGAAGAGGAGCTTTTCCTTGAGAGTGGGGTTGGTAACCCTTTGGGCCAGTTCGTCGTAGACCTGGGCCGCTTCGACCTTGGCGCGGATGGCTATGCTCAGGACTTCCAGCAGGGT
>JACIWR010000383.1 GCA_014360845.1 Anaerolineae bacterium | reverse complement strand
GACTGTGTGGCCCATGTCTTCTAACACGCGTTTCCATTTGTCAATCTCCAGCGAGACTCCGTCCGTCCCGCCCACTTTGTAGTGGAAAATGCCGATGGTTTTCATCCCTTCTCCTCCAATCGCCATGAAGCGACGAACTGACCCTATCGGTCGAGGTAGAGAGCTACTCGCCGCCATGGGCGGCATGTGGCGTAGGCTGGGAAGCCTGTCCTACGGTCTACACGCTGTAGCCGCCGCCAACCGTTCGGGTGAGCGTAAGCCGGTGAAACGCACCCGGTGCTATCTTATGTCTTTTGGGAGCGGCACTCGGCGCAATAACCGATCAAATCCAGATGAACGCTGGTGATCTCAAAATCATAGCGTTGGCCTAAATCGTGCACTAATTGCTCGTTAAAGGGGCTCTCGAATTCAACCACTTTGCCGCAGACTTGACAGATGAGGTGATGGTGTTCTGTCTTGTCCTTCAATTCGTAGTGGTGATGCTCTTCGCCCAAATGCAGCTCTTCGATCATCCCCGCTTCTTTGAGCACATTGATGGTGCGGTAGACGGTGGAGAGGCTCAGTCGTGGGGCTCTTTTTTTGGCGCGGCGATATATCTCATCGGCGTCGAGATGGCCTTGGCCGGCCCGGATTGTCTCCAGGATGAGCATTCGCTGCGGGGTGATGCGCTTTCCCGCCCCATGCAGAATCTTCTTGTCTGATTCGTTCATGCCTTGCTCCCGCGATGGCTTTGAGCACCTTTGGCTGTCAAGGTCCATATTTGCCCTTGCCGGCTCACTGCACAGACATTGCCCAGCGGGCAGCTCGTGCAATGTCCCTCGCAGTCCG
Organism: Anaerolineae bacterium; assembly: GCA_014360845.1. Classification (GTDB taxonomy): domain Bacteria; phylum Chloroflexota; class Anaerolineae; order JACIWR01; family JACIWR01; genus JACIWR01. The sequence goes on along the minus strand of JACIWR010000383.1, from coordinate 3,163 downwards.
TGCCCACACGCTTCAGGTATCCCATGCGCTCCAGGTCTATCAGCATTTGTTCCAGCAGTTCCTCGCTCACTTCCAACTCGCGGCATAAATCGGCGTAGCTTTGCACGCCTCCCGCGGTCAACTTATCCAGCAACTCCTGCAGCATCGTCTATCTCCTCTGCTCCCCAGCACCCGACTACCCAATCACCTGATACACCACTATTCCCGCACTAAAGGACACGACCAGCAGCAAGACCAGATTGAACAAAGTCCAGCGCACCGAGCGCGTCTCCTGCCACATGGCCGCCACCGTCGCCACGCAGGGCACAAACAACATCTGTACCACCAGGAAAGCCAGTGCCGTAGCCGGGGTGAAAGCCATCCTCACCGCCTCCGCCAGACCCGATGTCTCGCCGCTCGTACCGTAGAGCACTCCCAGCGTGGCCAGCGAGTTCTCCTTGGCCACGAAGCTGGCCAGCAGAGCGACGAGCATTCTCCAGCTCATGCCCATCAATGCGCCTATAGGTTCCAGCAGACGCCCGAACCGGGCCAGAAAGCTGGTCTCCACATCACCGCCCGGCCAGTAGGACAGCGCCCACACGATCACCGCCATGACCAGAATCAAGGTGCCCGCTTTTTTGAGAAAGGCCAGGCTGTGCTGCCACACCAGCAGGCCAATGGTGCGCCAGTTGGGGATGTGATACAGGGGCAATTCCATGATGAACGCTGCCCTCTCACCTCGGAGAAGAAAGGTGTTGATCAGGATGCCTATGATGGCCAGCACCACCAGGCTGAGGCCCACCAATCCCCAGGAGACAAGCGTGGCCGCGCTTCCGAAGAAAATAGGCGTCAGGAAAGTGACCACTACCATCCGCGCCGTGCAGGGCACCAGGGGCGCGAGCATGATGGTGAGCAGGCGGGCGCGCCTGGATTCGACCACGCGGGAGCCCATGATGGCCGGCACGTTACAGCCAAAACCCAGGAACAGCGGCAGGAAACTTTTGCCGTGCAGGCCCATCAGGTGCATGAAACGGTCCATCACGTAGGCGGCACGGGCCATGTAACCGATGTCCTCCAGCAGACCCATCGTGGCGAAGAAGATAACCAGGATAGGTAGAAAGGTGACCACCATGCCCACGCCACCGATCAAACCATCTACGATGAGCCCCTGAACCCATGCGGGCGCGTTCACCAGGAGAGTGCTGGCCCAGTCGGCCGCCGTGCCTATCACGTAGACATCCAGCATCTCTTGCAAAGGCGCTCCCACGGTGTAGGTCAGCCAGAAAACCACTCCCAGAATGCCGGCCAGGATGAGAATGCCCCACAAAGGGTGGGTGGCCCAGCGGTCCAGCTTATCGGTGCGGGTGATTTGTCCGGCCTTAGGCCTGGTCACCGCGGCGCGCACCATGCGCCGAATCCAGTCGTAACGCCCGCCGGCCACGTCAATGATGGCGTCCTCGTGAGCTCTCAAGATAGTCTGCACTTGCTCCCACACGTCATCAGGGGTGCAGGCGCGCATCATCTCGGTGATGTCACTGTCGCCCTCCAGCAGCTTGAGCGCCACCCAGCGTGAGGGATAAGCTGGCGGCACGCAGGGGCCGATCAGGGCTTCGATCTTGGACAGGACTTCCAGGTGATCGGCGCGGATCTCCGGTACGCGGGGCTGATATTCGATCCGGCCATGCACAATGTCGTCAATGGCCTGCACCAACTCGCGGGTTCCCTGGTTCTTGGTAGCTATCATGGGAATGACGGGTACGCCCAGAGCCGCTTCCAGCACGTGCGGTTCGATGTGCATTCCCTCCTGCTCGGCCACATCCATCATGTTCAAAGCGACGATGACCGGGGCCGGGAGGGGTAACAATTCGGCCACCAGGTACAGACTGCGTTCCAGGATGGCCGCGTCTAGCAACGCCACCACCACATCCGGTCGTTCCTGGATGATGAAATTGCGGGCGATGACTTCTTCTGGTGAATTGGCCGATAAGCTATATGTACCCGGCAGGTCCACCAGTTTGAAGCGGGTGCCGTTGTAAGTGAACGTGCCCGTTTTCTGTTCAATGGTTTTACCTGGCCAGTTGCCCACGTGCTGGTTCATCCCGGTGAGGAGGTTGAACACCGTGGACTTACCCACATTGGGTTGACCGGCCAGAGCTACTACGATGTCACCGTTTTCTTTTTGCATCTCCCATGCCTCTATCGGGATATGAATCTCTCATCCATCCGAGCAGGACGGGGCCACGGGCGGCTTGTAGCTGAAACTGCACAGGTCGAAAAAGCCTTGTCAGCAATGGTGGGCGCGGTTTCTTACCGCGCAACTCCCTTCGCGACAACCGTCAGGCCTGCGGCGAAACTGCCTCAATCCAATCTTGGACAAATGGCGAAGCTTCGCTAGGAATTATGCCCGTTGCTTTGCCGTGCGGGAGTCAGGCGCACTTTGGCGGCTTCCCTGCGACCCAGGGCGATGCGCGTGTCGCGAATGCTGACGATTACCGGCCCGTGGCCGAAATTTTGTATCATCTGTACCTCTGCGCCAGGGGTGAAGCCCAAAGCGGCCAGGCGACAAATGAAGCCTCGCCCGCCGACAAGATCGTGCACGATGCCTGTCTCACCCGGCTGTAGTGTACTCAATTGCACCAGCCCATCCTCTTCGGCTGGTGCTGAGGGACCTGTGGTATCGTATTCACGCACTTTGCTCAGGATCAAGGCTACCTCCGGATCGCGATCGAACGGGGGTTTGGCGTACACGATTTCTATCTCTGGATGTCGCTCTTGCACCGCGGTCACGGCCTCCGGTATGTCCATCTCGGTTTCCAGATTGCCGGAGGTGAGGGTGGTGGGGACCACGATGACCCGTTGTGCTCCCTGGGCGATGGCTCGTTCTATGGCTTCCTCCACGGTGGGGTGGGTGAAGGCGCTGTAGCCCACCTCGGTTATCTGGTATCCGCCGTGGTGTTGCACGCCGTTGACCAGCCTGTCGGCCTCGAAGGTGCAGACGGTGGATGGCCAGTCCTTGAGTTCGGCGGTGATGCTCTTTTTCAGTTCCCGGAATCTCTCCCAGCGGTCTCGATTTTTCTTCACCCAGTCCTGGGGTGGGGCTCCGGGGGCGACCAGAACTATGCCTACTGTATCGCGCTCGTTGCTCGTTGTCATCCTGTGCTCCTTTTGGGCTTGCATGTAGACG
>JACIWR010000382.1 GCA_014360845.1 Anaerolineae bacterium | reverse complement strand
TATTCCCGACGAAATCTGTGAGTGCGATGAGAACAACAATCAAGCCACGGTCTCCACTACCTGCTCTTGTAGCGGTTACGAGATGACCAAGCAGCGAGTCAGCGCCTCGCCCATCCGCGTAGGCGATTTGGTCACTTTCACTATCCAAATCACCAACACCGAGGCCCTCACCCTGACTGTGGTACCCCTGACCGATACTTATCAGACGGCTTATCTGGACTTCGCCTCGGCCAGTCCGGTCGCCAGCAGCCACGACGAGGCCGGTGGCTGGATTCGCTGGGATGACTTGACCACCGGCTGGGGTTATGACCTGGCTCCGGCCGGTCAGCCCAACTCCGGCGGGCTGGTGACCGTCGTCTTCACCGCTACCCAGAGCACCCAGGCCCTGCCCGGCCACGTGACCATCAACACCGCCGTGGTCAGCGATGTTGTTGACTCCGAGAGCAACGTTCTGTCTCCCATCACCGATACAGCCGACGTGGAGGTTGCTTCACCCGGTTATGAGATGACCAAACGTTTGCTCAGTCCGGCCAACGGCATTGCTGTGGTGGGTGGGATGGTCACTTTCCAGATTGTTGTCACCAACACCGGCGACATCGCCCTGTCCACCGTGCCCCTGACCGACACTTACGACGCTACCTATCTGTCTTTTGCCAACGCCACCCCCACGCCGAGCGGGGCGGCGTCCGGCGTCATCACCTGGAGCAACGTCGGACCTCTGTCTCCGGGCTTTTCGACCACGGTGCTCGTCAATTTCACCGCCCTGACCAGCACCCAGACCCTCAGCCCACCGGTGACGATAGACACGGCTATCGTGCACGCCACCGATGAGCACGACGATCCCCTGGATACCATCACCGATACAGCCGAGGTGGAGATAACCAGCCCTCGCCTGAGCATGACCAAGCAGCGGATCAGCGCCTCGCCCATCCGCGTGGGCGAACTGGTGACCTTTACCGTCCAGATCACCAACACCGGGGATGTCACCTTGACCGTCGTGCCCCTGACCGATACGTATCAGACGGACTATCTGGACTTCGCCGGGGCCACTCCGGCGCAGACCGCTCACGACGAGGCGGCGGGCTGGGTCTACTGGGCCGACCTGACTCCGCCCGATCTGGCTCCCGGCGACACCACCGTGGTCACGATGACCTTCACCGGCACCCAGAGCACGCAAGGCTTGCCGGGCGATGTCACTGTGGACACGGCCACCGTGGACGAGGCCACAGATGAAAACGGGGATGTCTTGCCACCTATCACCGACACTGCCGACGTGGGCATCCAGCTCCCCGTCCTGCACTTGAGCAAGACGAACGTCCCGACGGGGACGGTGCTGCCGGGCGACGTCATCACCTACACCCTGTGCTACTCCAACAGCGGGAACATCACGGCCACGAACACTGTCTTGACCGATGTTATCCCGGTCAACACCACCTACGTCTCGGGCAGCGCCAGCACGCCCCCGCCAGTGGAGTACTACGACGGGACGGCCTGGGTAAGCACGGAGCCGGCTACCGTGGAGGCCCTGCGCTGGCTTATCGGCGACCTGCCGGCCGACGGCGGCACTCGCTGTGTGAGCTTCCGCGTCGTCGTCAACATGACCATTAGCGCTACAGAGCAAGGGCAGGAAGACAACGCTGTGACCGGCATCCGGGGGCGAGCGCCTGGCCTGGCCGCGCCTCTGTTGCAAGCGACTCTGACTCCCACCCTGACCGCCACGCCCATTCCCACTCTCACTCTCACGCCGACCCTTACACCTGCTCCCACCGACGTGCCGACCTCCACGCCTGCCATCACTCCCACCAGCGTGCCGACACCTACCGCCACGCCGACAGCCGTTCCCACTCCCGCTGTCGTACTGACGCCTACGGCCACGCCCACGCCTGTGCCGACGCCTACCGCCACGCCGACACCCACCCCCACGTTCACGCCTACTCCCTTACCCACCTACACCCTCACTCCGGCTGTTCCGGAGCTGGGGTATAGCAGTGGACCTGGCATCCTCTACCTTCCGCTGGTGCTGCAAAACGCCGGGGTGGTCGTGCCCACGCCCTCGTACATTGAGCCTTTCCAGGAGCGGTATATAACCAACACCGCCTGGCTCGATAGCGACCAGACCGAGTCTCTCACCGACTCGGTGGAGAATCCCCTTATTGACACGGTAGACCCCGTCGTCACCAAGAGCGGCGACCCGGCGGTGGCCCACATTGGCGATGCGGTCACTTTTGTCATCACCGCTACCAACCGGGGCGTGGCCAACGCTACCGGCGTGCGGATCACCGATCAGATTGAGCCCTATCTGGACATCGTCGAGGTCACGGCCAGCCGGGGCACGGTGACCTGGGACAACGTCACGCGGCTGATCGTGGTGGACATTGGCACCCTGGGGCCGGGAGAGGTGGTGACTATCACGGTGCGCACGGTGGTCAACTCCAACGCCGCCCCGCCGCCGGTCACGATCCGTAACCAGGCAGTGCTTGACTACGAGCAGGGGGAGCCCATCGGCTCGGAAATCGTGACTGTATCAGTGCCTCCCAGAGGTCCGGCGGAGATACCGGAGCCCGGCACCTGGCTACCGGTGCTCGGAGGGTTCGCCGTCCTGGCCGGTTACATCTGGCTGAGGAGACGTTCTACCGTATCTTCTCAATAATTTGGGGTAGGGGCAGGTCTTGCACCTGCCCGCCTGGGCGACCGCAAGGGTTCGCCCCTACATTATTGAGAAGGTACGTTCTATCTACTCCTCGAATCAGCAAGACTTCCGAAGTTTTTGAGGCTTCGGAAGTCTTGGCGGGCCAACAAGAAAACTCCCCTTCACCCATGGGGTGAAGGGGAGTTTTTAACGGGCCGTGGCTTGCGGCGGATAGACCACCTCCAGCCGGGCCAGCAGTTGTTGATCATCAATCGCGCCGGAGCGCCAGGCGGCCAAATCGGCCATGGAAGCGCGCACCCCCAGGCGAAAGGCGCGCTGCTCGGCCCGCTCGTCCCATACTTCAATCCACACCTGATCAAAGGGACAAAGCTCCTCGTCGCGGGTCTGCAGGGCGACGAGGAAAGCGCGGGTGATGCCCTCCAGCGCGTCCTCGAAAGTGTTGATGGGTTGGTCTCGGCTCAGCCAGGTGAGCTCGAAGCGTCCATCGCTGGTCACCTGCACCGCGCCTACCATGCGGCGAGCGTGCATCGCTGCGCTGGCCTCGCGCTGGCACACCAGGCAATCCGCGTCCACCGGGGGCAGGGTGGGGAAAGGAGTAGGGGTCGGTAGCGGGGTGGGGGTAGCCGTGGGCAGAGCAGCCAGGGTGGCCATGATCTCTTCCGCCGTCGGCTGGCGCTCGCCGAATGCCAAGACGCCCAGCCCGCCCAGCACCAGCACATTGGCCACGGCCAGGAAAGCCAGTATTCCGAGCTGCTTTTTGGTCATCTTCTCTCTCCGCCAGCTGCTTAACCGCTTCTTGCCTTCAGTCCGTGGCATGCCCCCCGGCATATTGAAGAGTGAGTGTGTCGTAATTCGTAGTCGGGCCACGGGCCCGACGCGGACCGCCTCATGCCCTGTTCCCCATTATACTCATTTTATGCAAACTTAGCAATTCCCTGGAGAGCGTCGGCCCGCTGAAGACGGGCTCTGGGTCTGACCAGACAATCGCTCAGGGCGCTTGCAGCGCCCTTGCACCGCTCAGCCTGGGGCTTTGAGCCCCAGGCGAGGCCGGCCGGCGAGCTTTCGGGAGGGTTTCTCCCAAGCCGCTGCCTTAACTTGATACCCATGGAATGCAGCGGCGCTGCGCCCTTACCACAGGCCCCGACGTAGCAGCGGACGGCCCTCCGCCGGGGCTCAGGACAAGCCCTGCTCGCTATCCTGACGCTCTTCAATTTCACCGGCGGGGTTGAACTCCACAAGAGTCCGAGGCGTGACTACTCAGCCTATGCTCCAAGTCCCCGTCCCGGGGACGTTCCATGCGGCAAGACGCTGTCTTTTGCGCGGTTTTCTCAGCCGAGACGCCCCCGGGACGGGGGCTACGA
>JACIWR010000381.1 GCA_014360845.1 Anaerolineae bacterium | reverse complement strand
TGGGCGCACTCCGCTCAGGATGACTACCCACAGGCTCGACCTACTGAGCGGTATCTCTTTCGAGTACGTCGTGCAAGACCCGGAATACTTCCTCCTGGAGGAAGGGCTTCTTGATGCAGGGTCTGCCTGTCTCCTTTAAGAAAGCCTGGGTTTCGGGATTGACCACGTCGCCGGTGGTGAAAATCGTCCGTTCCACCAGGGGAGAATTCATATCCATCAGGCGCTGGTAGAGCTCCTGACCGCTCATGCCCGGCATTTTCAGGTCGCAGATAATGGCGTCGTAGTGCGCTTGCCGGAGACGGGTCAGGGCTTGTTGACCGTCCGTGGCCAGGTCTGTGATGTGGCCATCCAGCTTGAGGATGCGCGACAACAGGCCGGCAATGCTCAACTCATCTTCCACGATCAGGATACGACGGGAGGGATGACCACGGGGCCGGGCGGGCGTGACTTTCTCCCTCGTCGAGGTTTTGACCGTCTGATCCCCCGTTACCACCGGCAATTCCACGAAGAAAGTGGCTCCCTGACCTAACTCACTCTCGGCCCATATATGCCCCCCGTGTTCACTGACAATACCGTAGCAGATGGAGAGCCCCAGGCCTGTGCCTTCTCCCACCTCTTTGGTGGTGAAGAAGGGATCGAAGATGCGGGTTATCAGGTTTTCTGGTATGCCTGGACCATCGTCGCTGAAAGAGATACGGATGGTCTGTCCGTTGTCCACCGTCTGTGTGCGCACGGTGAGAGTGCCCCTTCCGTGAGCTCGCTTCATGGCGTGATGAGCGTTGTTGATGATGTTGAGAAACACCTGTTGCAGTTGATGGCCATCGGCTTGCGTGTAGGGTAGGTGGGGGTCCAGCTCGCGGACGATAGCGATGTTGTCCACTTCCAACTGGTAGGCCAGCAGATCAATGGTCTGCTCGATGGTGCGGTTGATGTCCGTTTTCTCACGCATGGGCGCGTATTGTCGGGCGAAAGTGAGGAGTTTGCGCACGATGTGCGCGCTGCGCTCGGCCTGCTCGTAGATTTTTTGCAGGTCGGCTCTGATTGGGGCTGGGACATTCTCGCTGCGCTGTACCAGTTCCGCGTAGCCCATGATGGAGGTGAGCGGGTTGTTGAGTTCGTGGGCCACGCCGGAGATGAGCTGTCCCACGGCGGAGAGCCGGCCACTTTGCAGTAACTGGGTCTGCAAACGCCGCTGCTCGCTGACGTTTTGCCGGATGGCCAGGATACCCTGGAGGTCTCCGGTCTCGTCCTTGATAGGCACGCAGGTCTCCGCTACAATGTAGCCGGGGTATATTTCCCCCTCCCGATGGTGTACCTCTCCCGTTTTCAGCGCCAGCAGACCGGCACACTCATGGCAGGGGCGTGCCTGCCCTCGAGCCTCGTAACACGTCTTCCCACGGATTTCGTCGAGGAGCAGGCCCTCTGTCTGCTCGGCGTACTTGTTGGTCAGGATGTACTTCATCTCTGGATCGAACAAGGAGATGGACAGGGGAGCGTGGTCCAGGATGGTTTGCAGTTCGCGCATGTTGGCCTGCAGTTCTTCATATAGTCGTGCATTTTCGATGGCAATGGCTGCCTGCGCGGCGAAAGCCATGGCCAGGCGTGCGTGTTCCTCGGTGTAGAAGTGAGACTCTTGCTTGTCTAGGGCGATCATGCCGATCAGCTTGTCGCCAAACAGCAGGGGAATCCCCAGCCAGGAACGGATGCGGGCTCGCGCGTGGGGTTCCTTCAGAAAACCTTCGTAGATGATGGGCGCGTCGTCCACGATGAAGGGCGCGCGGCGGTCTACAACCTCCCGGTTGGGGTTGTTCCCGTCCAGGGGGAAGGAGAGGCCTAACAGCTCGTCGAGGTTGGGGAAGCCCAGCCCCCCGATGATCTCCAGGCGGTCTCCTTTGAGGAGCTGGATGGAGGCGCTATCGTAGGGCACAACGAGACGCAGTTGGTCCAGGATCAACTTGAACACTTCTTGCAGATCCAGCGTGGCGCTCATAGCCTGGGCGGCCTGTCGCAAGGTCTCGGCCTCCTGCCGGCGGCGAGCTTCAGCTTCGAACAGGCGGGCGTTCTCGATAGCAATGGCAGCCTGATTGGCCAGGAATTGGACCAGCTCGGCATCCTCTGCGGTGTAGAAGCCGGGCTGGACACTGTCTATCATCAGCGCCCCGATCATCTCATCTCGTACCAGGAGCGGCACCCCGATCCAGGCGCGCACGTGCTCGGCCCCCGGCACCCAAATCCAGCGATCATCCTCTCTCACATCGGGGATGACCACCGCTCGCTTGGTGACGGTCATCTCTTTGAAGATGCGGCTATCCCCCAGGCGTATGGCGGCCTCGCGGATTACCGCTTCCTCGTCCTCGTACCCGGCGAGGGCCAGCATGGCCGGGCCGGCTTTCGAGAAGAGGATGATCGAGGCGGTATCGTAGACGAGAATGCGTTTCAGTTGTTCCAGGACCAGGCGCAGCACGCTGTTCAGGTCCAGGGTGGACCCCACCACCTGGGCCACATCGCGCAGTATCTCCGCTCGCTGGCGTTGCACTTGTTCGGCGGCGAAAAGTTGTGCATTCTCGATGGCGATAGCTGCCTGGATGGCGAAAGTCTGGGCCAGGCGGGCATCGGTTTCGGTGTAGACGTCCGGTTGCCTGTTGTCAATGGTCATGCAGCCGATGACTTTGTTCTTGCTTATCAGTGGTACGCCGAGCCAGCTTCGTACGTATTCAGTGCCTGCCAGGCCTCGGAAACGGGGGTCCTGAGTGGCGTCGGGGATAATCAGCGGCTTGCCGGTGGTGACTACCTGGCGGAGGAGGGTATCCAGGGACAGGGGCACGGATAATTGCATCACCTCGTCCATTTTCGGGAAGCCGCGCCCGACCACCACTTCCATGCGCTCGTCTCGCAGCAGGAAGATGGCGGAGCTATCGTAAGCGACGACTTTCTGCAGTTGCTCCACGATCAGATTCAGCACCTGGTTAAGTTCCAGGGTAGAGCTGACGATGCTAGTGGTTTCTCGCAATGTTTCGGCCAACTGCCTGGCCTGGCGTTCGGCTTCAAATAAGCGTGCGTTGCGAATGCCCGAGGAGATTTGAGCGGCCAGGATTTCCAGGGCCATGATGTCGGCCTGGTCGAAAGCGTTCAACTGGGTGCTCTGCACGTCCAGCGCGCCGATGACCTGGTTTTCCAGTTTGAGAGGTACGCATAGTTCCGATTTGGTCGGCACCTGCTGTGATATGCGGATGTAGTGGGGTTCTTGGCTCACATCGTTGGCCAGGAGGCTCTGTCCGTTGCGGACCACCCAGCCGATGATGCCTTCGTCTATGGATTGCCGGTAAGAGCCGGGCGGCAGATATTCGAAGCCACCGGCCACGGCTTCCATCACCACCTCGCGGCGGCTTTCATCCAGTAGGAGCAAGGCCACATTGTAGTAGTGGAAGCCGGTTTGGATGGCGCGGGTGACTTTGTCCAGCATCTCATTCAGATCGAGGATGGATGTGGCCAGGCGTCCGACCTCGTTGGCCAGCATCAATTGCGTGTTTCTTTTTTGCGTGATGGCCTCGGCCGTGGGCAGGTCGGGGGTCTTTTGTTTGGTGTTCAGATTGCTCATGATACGGTCCCTACGGTATACCCAGCTCCGCCTTGGTGCGGAGGAAAGTGAGCACGTTGTCGCGGGCTAACATGCCTACTAGTCGCTCGTTCTCCATCACCGGTAATTGATTCACCCCCTCCTCGGTCATCTGTTGCAGGGCAGACCACAAACCCTCGTCGGGGCTGATGGTTTTCAGCTCTTTGAGGGGGATCATAATCTGGGCAGCGGTGGTCGTCGCCCAGCGCTGGCGGGGCACCCGTTTCACATTGTGGATGGTGAGCAGGCCCTGGACCTGGCCTTCTACCATGATGGGGTAGCAGCGGCGGCCTGTGGTCAGGATGTGCTCGTGCACCAGTTGCTCCAGGGTGAGATCCGGCGCGAGGGGGAAGCACTCTCGGGTCATAATCTCCTGCGCGGTATGGCCGGCCAGG
>JACIWR010000380.1 GCA_014360845.1 Anaerolineae bacterium | reverse complement strand
TCATCGCCTCCTACGCCGTCGGCGCTCACCGCGCCTTCGTCTACATCCGCGGTGAGTTCTTCCTGGGGGTCAAACGGTGGATCAAAGCCATTGATGATGCCTATGCCCACGGTTTTCTGGGTAAAAACATCCTGGGCAGCGGGTATGATTTGGACCTGTCGGTGCACCGCGGCGCAGGAGCCTACATCTGCGGCGAGGAAACGGCCATGCTGAACAGTCTGGAGGGGAAGCGCGGCGAGCCACGCCTCAAACCGCCCTATCCCGCCCAGGTCGGCCTCTTCGGCCAGCCCACCCTGGTCCACAACGTGGAGACCCTGGCCAACGTGCCCCACATCGTCCTCCGTGGACCGGAATGGTACACCTCCATCGGCACCGAGCAAAGCACCGGCCCCAAGATTTTCTGCGTCAGCGGGCACGTGAAGCGCCGCGGCAACTACGAATTGCCTCTGGGCACTCCTCTGCGGGAGATCATCTTCGAACACGCGGGGGGCCTGCGCGACGGCAAAGCCCTGAAAGCCATCATCCCCGGCGGTGCTTCGACGCCCATGCTCACCCCAGAACATCTGGACGTGACCATGGATTTTGAATCCCTGACCAAAGTGGGCTCGATGCTGGGCACCGGTGCTATCATCGTCATTGACGAAAGCGCCTGCATTGTAGACGTCACCCGACGCCTCACCAAGTTCTTCGCCCACGAATCCTGCGGGCGCTGCACACCCTGTCGAGTCGGCACGCAACGGCTTCTGGAAACGCTCCAGCGCATCGAAGACGGCCAGGGAAAGGAGGGGGATATTGATCTGCTGCTCTCCCTGTGCGAGGGCATCGCCGGCCACACCTTCTGCCCCATGGGCGACGCCGTCGTCAACCCCACATTGAGCAGCATTCAGCGTTTCCGCGACGAATACGAGTATCACATCAAACACAAACGCTGTATGGTATCCTGAGCCGTCTCACCGCATATCCGGCGTGCATATTCAAACACCACGCGAAGGAGACTGAACATGCCCAAGATTCTGGTCGTTGACGATGACCCCGATTTCGTCGAGTCAACTCGCCTGATCCTCGAACCCAACGGTTATGAGGTTATCAGCGCGGCCAACAGCGACGAAGGTCTGCAAAAACTGGAGGAAGAGAAGCCCGACTTAGTCATCCTGGACGTCATCATGAGCACCGTACTCGACGGGCTGTCCATGAGTCAGCAGATGCAACAAGCCCCGGCTTTCAGGAAGGTGCCCATCCTCATGGTGACCTCCATCGCTAACACTGACTACGCGGCCCTCTTCCCCACCGATGAATACGTGAACATTGATGGATTCCTGAGCAAGCCCATCTCCTCGGAGCAATTGCTGAGCCACGTTAAACGCCTCATCGGCTAACGGCCCGTCGAGGAAGCCAGCGTGTTGCGTGCTGCGCCAGATGTGCAACCCCCTGCACAACGCAGCACGCAACACGCCAGAGGGAAACTTTCGCTGTCCCGCAGTTGCACTGCGAGACCAACCCTCCCTCGTAGAGTCCAACTCCGCGAGATCAGGAGAGAGATGTCACGTGGTCTTCGTCATGGCGAGGAGCACTACACCTTGTGGCTGCGAGAGCGAAATCCCGCGGCGGCTACAGCCCACTTGACTATAGGGAAACTTCTGTTAAACTTATGACCATAGACGGAGACCCACAATCACATCTCAGGAGGACATCATGACCAAAATCAAAATCGGTGGTATCATCCAAAATGCCAATCTGGCCCAGGTCGGTGTCTTGGGCATCCCCGACCGACCTGGCACCGCCGCAGCAATCCTGGGCGCTCTGGGAAGGGCCAAGATCAACGTGGAGTTCATCGTGCAATGCATTGACATGAGCAATCGTGACCACGTCGTTTTCTGCGTCCACGAGGACAACCTGGAAACCACGCTGAAGATCATGAACGACGTGAAAGAAAACGTCTGTGCCGAGTGCGTCGTCAGCCGGCCTCAGGTGGCCATCGTTTCCATCTTCGGCCCGGACTTCCGCGAGAGACCGGCCATCGCTGGCACGATGTTCGAGGCCCTGGCCAACCAGGAGATCAACATCCTGGCCATCTCCACTTCCATTTCCACCGTCTCCTGCGTCATTGACGCCGAGCGCCTCGACGATGCAGTAGCAGCTCTGCGAGACACTTTCGATTTACCCTGATGCAGCAACGCGGAACCCAGGACTACAGCGCGTCTCTCAGGAGGCACGCACCCGGGTGCTCCTCCTGGCAGGCGAGGGCAAGCCCTGCCCCGTAGCCGTAATTAGCCAAGGACAATACACCCTCCAGGCCCTTTACAGGCACTTCTTGGGGAGAAAAGCGAGGCGGTAATGAGTGAACTGCTTATGGTGCCGGCGCACCGCGAGCTCAACGAACGAATTCACTGGCTGATCCGATTGCGCTGGTTGGCCGTGGTCGGGGCCCTGTTGACCATCGCCGGAGCCAATGTGCTCCTGCCTGACATCCTGCCCATCGGCACTCTGGTAAGCATCGCCCTGATCATAGCGGTCTACAACCTCTTCTTCTACCTGGAAGCCCGCAAGCTGGACCGCTATGAATTCGAGGCCCGCTATCGGCAGTCCCTCATCATGGCTCACGCCCAGATCATCCTGGACCTGATCTCTCTGACTTTGCTGCTCCATTTCTCCGGCGGATTGGAAAATCCCTTCATGTTCTTTTACGTCCTGCACATGATCACCGCCAGCATTCTGCTCTCCAGAAGGGCCAGTTTCCTGTACGCCGGCCTCGCTACCGCTCTGTTCTGCGGCATGCTGATCCTGGAGGCACGGGGCATCATCCCCCACTACAACCTGAAGGGGTATCGCGCGCCATCGCGCTACGCGGAACCATTACACGTCTTCTCGGTCAGCTTCGCCCTGGCTTCCACCCTCTTCTTCACCACTTACTTCGCTTCCTCCATCATGGCGCGCTTGCGCATCAAAGCCGAGAAGCTGCTGGAAGCCAATCAAGCCTGCGAGTTGCAGGTTCAGAAGCTGGCCGAATTGAACGAGAAGCTGAAAAAGGCCGATGAAATGCGCACCCAGTTCACCCTCCTGGTCACCCACGAGCTGCGCGCGCCCGTGGCCGCGATTCACAGCTATCTCAAGCTCATCCTGGATGGCTACGTGCCCCCCGAAAGGCAACGCGAGATACTGGAGCGGTCCGAACGCCGCGCCAGGGAGCAATTGGACCTCATCGCTGATCTGCTGGAACTGGGACGCATCCAGCAAAAGGCTGCAGCAGAGAAAACCGAACCGGTGCAGATAGACGAGGTGCTGCGCAGCGTGAGCGACATGATGCGCACTCATGCAGAGGAAAAAGGCCTTACCCTCCACATCAAGATTGACCCCCACATCCCGCCGGTCAAGGCGACCCAAGACCACATCAGGCAGGTGTGGATGAACTTGCTGAGCAATGCCATCAAATACACCAAGCCCGGTGGGACCGTGACCGCTTCGGTGACCCAAAACCCCAATTACGTGGTCGGCTCTGTGGAGGACACGGGCATCGGCATTGCCCCCGAATATCAGGCCAAGATTTTCGAGGAGTTCTTCCGCACCAAGGAAGCTAAAGCCATGGAGCGACAGGGCACGGGCCTGGGACTTTCCATCGTCAAAGGCATCGTGGAAGTTTACGGCGGTCGGATATGGGTGGAGTCGGAGGTAGGCAAAGGCTCCAAATTCACATTTATCTTACCCAAAATCACCTGAGCCCCCGAGTTCCCCTGAGCCTCTCCAAGCTCCCCCTGAGCCTCCGTGCTCCCCTAATTCATTGAAACTGAAAGCCTCAGTCGGGTGTGCGTCAGTGCTGGGGCGAGTTTGCGCCCTGTAGGGGCGACCGGCCGGTCATCCCTACTTGCCCCGACGTAGCGGCGGGCGGCCCTTCGTCGGGGCTCAGGACAAGCCCTTCGACGGGGCTCAGGACAGGCCCTGCCCGCCGTAGGCCGACACCCTTCGTCTCCGCTCAGGGCGCAGCCCTTCGCTTTCACTCAGGACGCAGCAGCGGTCGGCCGCTACGGGACAA
>JACIWR010000038.1 GCA_014360845.1 Anaerolineae bacterium | reverse complement strand
CACGCCGAAGCCTGCCCTACCCGCCACCACGGAGTGCCCATAGGGCGCAGCGCCGCTGCGCCCCTACAGGGGGCAAACTCGCACCAAACTGACGCACACCCTAATTGACTTCTCGTCTACCCCGTGGTACACTACATGATGTTGATACGCAACGCTCTTCACAGCACCCTGTGTTTCCGCAAGCCATAACGACGTCAGCGATGAGATGATGGGCTTATTCGACACATTGCTCGCCCTGCTCTACGAAACGCGCTATCTGACCGCTCAGGGGACAGGGGGTCTCGACGCACTGGCCCTGCTCACGCTTGCCTGGGTCACCATCGTGCTGGCAGCCAGTGTGTATCGCGCCCACCACCGACCACGAGAGCGTGGCTGGCTCGTGCGGCGGGTCGGATACGGGGTCGCGGCTGCGTTTCTGGTGGCATGTCGCGTCACCGGCAGAGCACCGCTGGCCAGCCCCCTGTGGCTGTGGGTCTCGCTGTTAAGCGGGGTCTACATTCTGGGCGGTGACCTGCTCGACCTGCGGTTGGACGCTGCACCTTCAGCAATGCAAACCACCATACCACCACACCCAGAGACCCGGCTGAGGGGCGGTGCTCTCATCCTGCTGCTGTTCACCCTGGCCTGGGCCTCGGTCGAATACATCCGCCACCGCACGACCGGAGTCAGTGGCTCCGATCCCTTCTGCTACGTGCAGATGGCGGTAGACTTCGCCCGCCACGGGACGCTCGCTCATCGCTTTCCCCTGACGGCACAGGCGCGGGCCTGGGGGCTCTCCCCGGAGCCGACGTTGCCGGTTGGTTATTGGCTGCCAGGGGGCACGGACATGGCCATCAGCAGTTATTCTTTCGGCTTTCCGCTTCTGCTGGCGGTGGGGTATGCCGTGGGTGGGGAAGGGGGGCTGTGGCTGGTCACCCCGGTGCTGGCGCTGGCGGCGGTGGGCGCTACCTGGGTGCTGGCGCAGGTGCTGTTCCGCGATGAACCTCGCGGTCGCCGCTGGACCATGGGCGCGGTGGCCGCCTGGATTGTGGCTACCTCCTACACGCAGATGCGGCTGGCCATCGTGCCCATGTCCGACGTGCCCGCCCAGCTCTTCTCCACGCTGACCCTGATCCTCGCCCTGGCCGCGGAACACAGGCGACAGGAGCTATTCTCGGCTCTGGCCGGGGCGGCGCTGGGCATGGCCTATCTGGTGCGCCACACTTCCCTGGCCCTGCTGGCCCCACTGATGATCATCCTGGCCCGGTCCAGGCCGCGGCCCCGGAGGTGGTGGCGCAGGCAGGCGACCTTGCTTTTGACGGCGGCTCTCGTCGCCCTGCCCGATCTGCTCTATCACCAGCGTTGGCTGGGCGGTTTCTGGCACGGGGAGAACCCGGAGATAGGACGGCAGGCGGGATTGATACATGTGGGTCCCAGCCTGGCCGCCTTCGTCGAGTACCTGGCCTACCCCGGCGAGTTCGGCTGGCTGCTGCCCCTGTTGCTGGCGGGAGGGTATGGGCTGTGGCGAGGCAGGCGCACGGCTTTCACCGTGCTGGTCCCTTGGACGCTGGCCCTGGTCATCGTCTACGCGCCGGTGCACACCACAGCCCTGTTCCAGAACGGGGCCCGCTACCTATTGCCCGCCTTCCCGGCGCTGGCGTTGATGGTGAGCGCGGGCGTGGTGTGCAGCTTGAAGGCTTTGCCTCTTCGCAGACCGAGGGCGTTGGCCGCTCTCCTGGCTTTGGTCGCACCCTTCGTCCTGCGCACACCGGTGCACAAGCCACTCCTGGCTCAATATCCCACCTTCGGCTACTTGTCGCCGTCTCAGCGCGCGGAGTTCGCCGCGCTGAGCGCAGCTCTGCCGGAGGATGCGGTTATCGCTGGCAGCGATGTGGACAGTGGCCCGCTGGCCTGGTACACAGGCCGGGCTATCGCCCGTCCGCAGGCATGGAGCGGGCAGGAGTTCACCCGCTTTCTGAGACTGGCGGCTGACAACGACATCCCGGTGTATTTGCTTGACGATGGCTCGCTGGGAACTCTGGTACAACAGCACTCCTTTCAACCGCTGGATCGCTTTGCCATTGGCCGCCCGGACCATCCCGTAGAGGAACTGTACTCTTTGACCTTCGTTCATCAGGGGGGAGAACGATGATACGACGCGCAGTGCTGATCCTGTCTCTTGTGCTACTGCTGCCCGGCCTGGTCCGCGCCCAGGCCCCGCAGACGGTCCTGCCACCGGTCACCGAGGCCGATGGTCGCCTGGGGTTCTGCTTCGTCTACCACAACGATCCGGCCTGGCACCCGCTGGCCTATCGAGCCGGGGCACGGATGAACCGCTGGCAGCTCTCCTGGTACGATGTGGAACGTCAGCCAGGCCAGTTCGACTACAGCAGCTACGATCAGCGCATAGCTTTGGACCTCAGCCAGGGCTTCGCCGTCAGCGCCATCCTGATGGGCACCCCCGTCTGGGCTGCTACCGGCGGCACCCGTCTCGCGCCGTTGATAGACGCGCAGGTCAAGACCCCTCCCTGGACGGTGAGAGTCCTGGGTATGACCAGCACCAGCGCCTCCCCGCCGGCCAATCTGAGCCTGCCCTGGGACGATCCCAACAACTACTGGGGCCGCTTTGTGTATCGGACCGTATCTCGCTACAAGGACCGCATCAAGGTCTGGGAACTGTGGAACGAACCCGACTGGCCCTATTTCTGGACCGGTAGCGCCGATGACTTCTATCAACTGCTGAAAGTGGGCTATCAGGCCGCCAAGGCCGCCGACCCCGAGTGCACCGTGCTCATGGGTGCGCCTCTGATTTACAGCGATAACGGGGCTTTCCTGGAGCGGGTCCTGACCCTGATCCGTGAAGACCCAGAAGCGCCGGCCCACAACTACTACTTCGACGTCCTGCCCATGCACATCTACAGCAACTCCGCACAGATGTACGACAACGTGGCCTGGCTGCGCTGGCGATTGAGCCTGTACGAACGCCCCGGCAGCCGAGACCTGCAATCCAAACCCATCTGGATCAACGAGTTTGGACTGCCGGTGTGGGATGATCCGGCCCTGCCCGGGCGCTCCAAACTCTGGGCGGGTACCATGGAAGAGCAGGCCGCTTACGTGATTCAAGCCATCGCCAACGCCTTTGCCGCCCGCGTCGAACGCCTGGTCTACTTCCGCCTCCACGACGCGGATATGTACGAGGTCTACGGTCTGGTGCGCAACGACAAGAGCCTGCGCCCCGCGTACACCGCCTACCAGGTCGCCGCTCGTTATCTGAACAGCCCGCGTTGGGTCAGCCGCACCGTCTGGGGCGACCGGGTGCGCGTCACCTTATGGGGCACGCCCCAGGGAAAAATCAGCGTGTTGTGGAATCAGGGCGGCACGCCAACCGAGTACACTTTTACGGCCATTATGCCCTCGGCGACTTTGCTGGACAAGCAGGGCAACGCGCGCACCATCTACCCCCTGAATGGCCAATACACCATCGAACTGCCCCCGGCCACCAACACCAACGGCACCATCCCCGGGCAGTTCATCGTTGGGGGCGATCCCTACATCGTCATCGAAAGCGACACTTTGCCTCCCACGTCGCGGGTGAATCCCCTGCCCACTACCACCTCCGCCACCAGCTTCACCGTGAGCTGGTCTGGTTCCGACGCGGGTTCCGGCGTGTGGACTTACGACGTGCAGGTGCGCGACGGCCTCGACGGCCCGTGGATCACCTGGCAGAGTGCCACCACACGAACCTCCGCCACTTTTGAGGGGGAGGAAGGCCACACCTACTACTTTCGTAGCCGGGCCATGGATCGGGCAGGCAATGAGGAAGAGTACCCCGCCACCGCCGACGCCTTCACCACCATCAGCGTGGTCACTCCCACTCCCACAGCTACCTCCACACCGACCATCGCCCCCGGTCAATGCCGGCAGGCGCTGGTCAACGGCGACTTCGAGAACGACACGGGCTGGAGCATCCTCCAGACCCCTTATCAGGCTGCTTACACCACCGACTATGCGCACAGTGGTGAGCGCGCCATCCGCCTGGGAATCCCGCCCGCCGGGACCAATACCTACAGCTATTCCTCCGTCGAGCAGAGGTTCACCATCCCGGCGGATGCGGTACGCGCCACCCTGTCTTACTGGTATCGTCCCCTCTCCGATGACGAGGGCAGTGACTACGGCTACATTCTCTTGCGTGATGCCAGCGGTCGCTGGCGCACCCTGCGCACCACGAAGGGTAGCGCCGACTGGCAACAATCCACCCACGACCTGAGCGCCTACGCTGGGCAGACCGTCACCCTGCGCTTTGGCGTGTACAACGACGGGCGGGGCGGGGTCACTGCCCTATACGTGGACGACGCCAGCCTGGAGATATGCCTGGCCCAGGTGCCTACCGCCACACCGACGCCCACGCCGACCCATACCCCCACCTCGACACCAACCTCCACTCCGACGCCCACGCCGACCTCCACTCCTACTCACACACCTACTCCGACGTTCACGCCGACCTCCACTCCTACTCACACACCTACTCCGACGTCCACGCCGACCCCAGCGCCTACCTCCACGCCGACATCCACCCCAACCTGGACGCCGACGGTCACGCCTACTTCCGCCCCCTGCACCGAAGTCGCCGTCAACGGCGGGTTCGAGGACAGCACCGGCTGGCTCATCCACGATACAATTTACAAAGCGGGCTACGACGATCAGATTGCCTACTCCGGCGCTCAGGCCATGCGTCTGGGCATCACAGACGTCGCCAGGGACGTGTTCAGCTATTCCTCGGTGGAACAGGCGCTGACCATCCCTGCCGGGGCGACCAGCGCGAACCTCTCGCTGTGGTACTATCCCCAGACGGGCGGCGGAACAGGGGATTACGGCTACTTCCTGCTGCGGGATGAAGGCGGGACCTGGCACGTCCTGCTGGTGGTGCGCGGCGATGAGCAAAAGTGGCTATCTTTCAGCAGCGATTTGAGCGCCTATGCCGGGCAGACCGTGCGCCTGCGCTTGGGTGTGCGCAACGACGGAGCTGGCGATGGTCGGGTGATGGCCGTGTGGGTAGATGATGTGTCGTTGCAGGTGTGCAAATAAGTTGCGACGCACCACCATGGTGCGTCGCAACTACGGATTATTGGAGGGACGGAGGGATGAAAATCGTAACCGTGGAAGAAATGCGCCGCATCGAGCAAGCGGCTGACGCAAGCGGTCATTCCTACGCGACAATGATGGAGAACGCCGGTCAGGCGGTAGCCGAGACCTGCCAGCAGATGCGCCTCGACGAGGGCCGGGTGCTGATCCTCATCGGACCGGGGAACAACGGCGGTGATGGGCTGGTCGCCGCCCGCCACCTGCGCGAGGCCGGGGCACGGGTCACCTGCTACATTTGGAAACGGCGTGTCGAGGGAGATGAGAACTTCCGCCTGGTGAAAGAGCGGGACATCCCCGTCATCTGGGCCGAGGAGGACGAGGGGCTGGTCGCCCTGCATAAGCTGGCCGCCGAAGTAGAAGTCATCGTGGATGCCCTGCTGGGCACCGGCGTCTCGCGGCCCATCGAAGGGCTGCTGAAAGAAATTCTCAGCGTGGTCAGCGGGGAGGTCGCCCGCCGCCGCGAGATAAAACCCGAACCGCTTTTGGCCCCCTCTGCGCCGACCTTCGCCCCTCCGCCTCGCCCCCCCTTCATCGTCGCCGTGGACGTGCCCAGTGGCCTCAACTGCGACAGTGGAGCCGTGGACCCGGCCACCCTGCCCGCCGATCTCACAGTCACCTTCGGCTTCCCCAAGCGGGGCCAATTCCGCTTCCCCGGCGCGGAGGTAGTGGGCCGCTTGGTGGTAGCCGACATCGGCATCCCCCCGGAGCTGGCCGAAGATGTGCCGCTGGAGCTTATCACCCCGGCGCTGGTGCGCTCACTGCTGCCGGCGCGCCCTCTGGGAGCTCACAAGGGCACCTTCGGGCGGGCGCTGATCGTCGCCGGTTCGGCCAATTACACCGGGGCGGCGGGTCTGGCCGGAGCAGCAGCGACGCGGGTGGGAACTGGGCTGGTCACCCTGGCCGTGGCCAGCAGCCTGCACCCCATCCTGGCGGCCAAGCTCAGCGAGACCACCTTCCTGCTCCTGCCTCACGACATGGGCAGCCTGGTGCCCGACGCGCTGAAAGTGCTATCCCAACACCTGCCGCACTACCAGGCCTTGCTGGTGGGGCCGGGATTGGGTCGCGAGCGGGATACCGTGGCTTTTGTCCACGAGTTGCTGAGAGTGGAACCGGGGAGCAAGCGGGAGCGCATCGGCTTCAGGCCGGCCATTGAGGGGGAGGAGGAAGAGAGTCCGGTTCCAGCGCCACTTCCGCCCACGGTGATTGACGCCGATGGGCTTAATGCGCTGGCCGAAGCGCCGCGCTGGTGGAAACGCCTGTCGCCGGGTCACGTGCTCACCCCCCATCCGGGGGAAATGGCCCGTCTCCTCGGTAGAACAGTCGCCGATGTGGAGGCCGAGCGGGTCAGCATCACTCAGGATGCAGCGGCTCGCTGGCAGCAGGTAGTGGTGCTCAAGGGAGCTTACACCGTCATTGCCGCCCCGGAGGGCCGCACGCTACTCAGTCCCTTCGCCAATCCTGGGCTGGCCACAGCCGGTTCTGGCGACGTGCTGGCCGGGGTCATCGTAGGGCTCCTGGCCCAGGGACTGTCCCCCTGGACAGCGGCTGTGGCGGGAGTATACCTGCATGGTCTGGCCGGGGAGATGGTGCGCGAAGAACTGGGCGATGCGGGGATGGTTGCCGGGGACCTGTTACCGGCCCTGCCCCGCGCCCTGCGACGCATCCGCTACGGGGGCTAATCTCCTGGCGAGATTAGCCCTGACCCCGCCCGGTCTGGCACAAGCACAGAACCCCGTTCCCACATGGGAACGGGGTTCCGCTTAGTTCTCTCGCGTCTTACGCCTCGGCTTCGGCCTCAGCCGGAGCGGCTGCTTCTCCCTTGCCCTTCTGAAGAGCCTCCATCCGGCTGATCAGCTCTGTCTTGGTTTCATCCAGAGCTTTCTGGAAGCTGCTGCGCAGTTCCTCGGAGCGCTTCTTGGCCTCGGCGGAGACTTCTTCTACGCGTCGTCTCGTCTCCTCAGCAATGTCCTCGGCCCGGCCTTTCAGCTCAATACCTTTCTCGCGGATTTGAGCCCGCGTCTCTGCACCGGATTGAGGGGCCAGAATCAGAGCGACGGCTGCCCCCACCAATCCGCCAATCACGAACCCGGCAATGAAAGACAAGCTCTCGTCTTTGCTACTCATTTGTTCCCTCCCTTTTCATTATCACAAAGCTGTAACCAAACGAACCCTTATCCCTCCGTAGGGGAATTGTGACCAGGGGATTGGGATTTTGTCGGTGCGCGTCGGCGGGGAAAGAGGAGCTCGAACACCTTTTTGACAGCCGAGACGTAGCTGGCGGCCTCGATCATCGGCGAGACCACATTTTCGCTGACAAAAGTGGCCGTGCCGCGCACTGTGCTCACCGTTTCATTGGTGGAGTCGAGAATCGGTTTGATCTCTTCCTGGAGAAGACGGGTCAGATTCTGGATTTGGAAGATAAGAATGCTGGACTCCAAAGCCAGAACGATGATGAACACATCGCGTAGCACGGCTGTGGTCTCGGGGTTGGTGATGAGGAGATACCCCCCGCCGCCCACGATGACCAATCCCAACACAACGGCGATAACAACACCGATAATAACCATGGTCTTATTGGGGCGTTCCTCCATATCGCCATCCTCGCAATTCTAATTCTATCCAGAACCCCAATCTTGAATGAGATTATATCACATCCTAAACTATATGGCAAATACTGCAGGGGGACCGTCATGAGTTTGCGCCCTGTGGGGACGCAGCACGCTGCGCCCGAGATCGGCGAAGGGTCTGATTGAAGCGGTGAAAGCGAACGGATCTTTCGGATAGCCGTAGCTCGGTCCCCGCGCTCCTCAGGTTTTACTCCGCCTGCTTCTTGGCCTCTTCCTCCAACTGGCGCAGAAAAGCGCGGTCGGCCTCGGAGAGGGGGGCTTTTTCCAGCAGGTCGGGGCGGCGTTGCCAGGTGCGTCGCAGGGACTCCTGCCGCCGCCAGCGCACGATCTCAGCGTGATTGCCGGAGAGAAGCACTTCCGGCACGGTATATCCCCGGAATTCCGGTGGACGGGTATACTGCGGGTACTCCAGCAGCCCCATGGCGTGGGAATCTTCAAAAGGCGCGCCGGGTTCGCCCAGCACCCCAGGCAATAGACGCACCACCGCGTCCACCACCACCATAGCTGCAATCTCACCACCGCTGAGCACGTAATCGCCGATGGAAAGCTCATCGGTGGCCAGATACTGGCGCACCCGCTCGTCCACCCCCTCGTAGCGCCCGCAGATGAGGGCCAGACGCGGATGCTTCGATAGCTCCCGCGCAACCTGCTGGGTGAGCAGCCGCCCCTGGGGGCTGAGAAGGATGATCGGCGCGTCTGGCTGAGGCCCCAGCACAGCCTCCACGGCGTAGAAGATGGGTTCCGGCTTCATGATCATGCCCCCGCCGCCGCCGTAGGGGGTATCGTCGGTGACACGATGCTTGCCGGGGGCGTAATCGCGGATGTTATGCAGGTCAATCGTCACCAGGCCGGCTTCCACCGCACGCTTGATAATGCTCTGGTTGAAGACCCCGTCGAACATGGCGGGGAACAGGGTGAAAATGTCGAAGTGCATGGGCATCCTCTTCAGGTGACCGTCACCTCACAGGTGACGGTCACCTTACGGTCATTCTACCACGAACTTCATCCCGTCGCTGCGGCCCCACACCTCGGGGAAGTACATCTCGTAGGCCAGGCTGGGCATGGTCAGGAACTCACCGGGGATGCTGGCTCGGATGAGGTAGGTGTACTCGTACACGCCGCGCGGCAGGTAGGTGGCGAAGAGGACGGCTTTCTCGTCACGCAGCTCGGTGTGGCTGAACCACCACCAACCCCAGGCGTACCACTTATCGCCCTCTATCTTTTCCATCTCCGGCGGCTGGCCAACCACGCTGGTGGTCTTCAGGCTCAGGTCCAGGGCCTCGCAGCCAGCGGGCAGCGGATCCTCGACCACCAGGTAGTGCAGGTCGTTGGGGGCGATGACGGTGAGCTTGACCTGTATCACGTCGCCGATGTCGGCGCTGCTCACCGGCGGGCACTTGGTCTCATCGGCGCACTTGTCAGGGATGGTGTACTGCCGGGCGACGATCACCCCGCGACTGAGGGAGGTCACATCCTCCACGGGCAGGTAGTAGCGCAGGTAAGCGCCGTAATAGAGACGCCCCTCGCCGGTCTGGTCGCCTGTCGGTGGCAGACGCTCGATGAGCAGGCGGTTGCTCTCCTGGCCGATCAGTTGGGCGATCTCGGCCACGAGCTGCTGCTGTTCATCCACGTTCTCCGGCGTGACCGTGCCCTCGCCCAGGGGTTCGCCGTTGAGGTACACGGCAAAGCTGTAATCGCCCTGGAGTTCACCGGTCATGACCATGTAGTCGGTGAGGGCGATCAAGGCCCAGGCGGTCTCCTGGGTGGTCTCCCAGTGCCCCTCGGCCTGGCGGGCGGTCATCAGCCAGCGCACCACGTTGGGCAACAGGGCGTTATCGGGGTCCAAGCGGGTGAAGGCGTCCAGGATGATGGCTGTGGAGCGGGTATCGGTGTTCATCGTCCAGTGGTCTACCGTGTCCTCTTCCCAGTGGGCGCCGGTGGCGCTGAGGATGGCCTCACTGGTCAGGTCGCTGAGCAGCACGGCCACGCGGGTGCGCTCCTTGGGCTGCAACAGGTTGAGAGTCATGGCCAGATAGGCTTTGCCGTAATGGCTCAGCAGGTCACGGCGCTCGAAGAGGGTGATGGTGCGCCCCAGGTCGCCCTCGCCGTACTCGGCCAGGACGTAGAGGATGAAGGCTTGAGTGTTGCCCTGCCACGGCGCTTTGATGTCCTTGGGCTGGCGCAGGCTACTGCGCAAGAAGGACGCAGCGCGGTCCATGACGTCCTTATCCACGGAGAAACCGGCCTTGTACGCCGCATCCAGGGCGAAGAGGACGTAGGCGGTCAGGTAGGCATCGGACTCATCGTTGAGCCACCAGCCCCAGCCGCCATCGTAGTGCTGCTGGGCATACAGCCGCTGCAGGCCGACGCCCACCTGCTGGGGCAGCTTGGCCTCCAGTTCGGGATTCTCGATGCCCAGCTTCTGAAGGGCGCGGAAGGTGAGCACGTTAGGCAGGAAACGGGACACCGTCTGCTCGACGCACTCATAGGGGTAATGCTCCAGGTAATCGAGCCCGTCGCGCATACCCGCTGCCAGGGAGGGGTCCAACTTGACCGTCAACTCGCCCTGGGTGGGGTCCAGGCGCTGGGGCAGGACGATGACCTCGGTGCGGGAGCCGGCTTCCTCCAGCTGACCGGCGGTGGCCACCACCTCCGGCGTGGAGTAGCGATAGACGGGCAGGGTGATTTCCACCGCATCGGAGAGGAAGGGGCCGGCCGTGGCCTCGGGCGATTGCTCTGCGGCGCTGAAAAGGAGCACGGTCTCCTCCACGTTTTCCACGGTCACCTGCCAGTCTACCTTGACGTTGTCGTGGGCGGGGATGTTCACGTTCTGCGTCCCGCCCTCGACGGTCAGGCCCTCCGCCTGCAGGTCCACGGCGGCCACGAGGGGCTCATCCGTGTTGTTGTGCACCACGGCGCTAAGCTGTGCCTGGTCGCCGATGACGAAGAAACGCGGGGTCACGGGACGCAGCAGCAAATCCTTGGTGCTGACCACGTCCACCTGTGTCTCGCCGACCAGGGTATCGGCAGTGACGCCCTTGGCCGACAGCCGCCAGGTGGTCAACGTATCCGGCAGCTCTACCTCGACCCTGGCCCGACCGTTCTCATCGGTGGACACGGTGGGGTTCCAGTAAGCGGTGTCCGGGAAGCGGCGACGCACAGCGCCTGGCGCGAACGCTTCTGCAGCGCCGTCCCCGCCCTTGGCTTTGGTTTCCACAGCTTCGTTCAGACGGTCCACGGAGTAGACCAGCGCGGCGGCGGTGCTGACGCCCAGCCCCCGCTCGCTGTAGAAGAAATCCATCAGGCTGGCCTGTCCCGACTCGGCCAGGGCCAGCACGGAGAGGTCCACCAGGCTCAGGGAGAGTTCGGCGGGTACGCCCCGACCGCTGTGGTCGGTGGTCAGGATTTCGTAGGTGACCGTATCGCCGGGGCTGTAGTGCTCGCCTTTGGACATGTCGCGGTCGGGGGTGATGGTCACCAGCAGCTCTTTCTCCGCCGTGGAGACCGGCAGGGCAATACAGCCCATCTTGAACGAGGCCACCGGTGCGGTCTCATCCCGCCCTTTGACGATGAAGACCGAGACGTAGACGTTGGGGATGTGGTCCACGGTGATGGGAATCTCCAGTATCTCGCTGTTGCTCTCCAGGGTAACGATTTCGCGAGAGAGGATGTGACCGCGCTCCACGGTCACCAGGGCTTTCACCGTTCCCTGGTATGGCGAGGGGACGAGGATTTGGGCCACGTCGCCGACCTGATAGCTCTTCTTGTCGGCGATGAGTTCGATGCGGTCGTTGTTCTCCCGCCGCCAACTCACGTACTCGCGGCTGGAGATCCACAGGTAGGTGGAGCTGCGCACCTCGTTCTCGCGCTCGTCGCGGCCAAAAGCCACCACTTTGTAGGAGCCGCCCTCTTCCGGCACGAAGGAGACGACGGCTTTGCCCTGTTCGTCGGTGGTGACGGTGGTGGTGTAGACCGGTGTGTCTTTCACCTCCCACGTCCAGCGGTAGCGCCCGTCATCCTCCTGCTTCTGCACGCTGAACCACTCATGTTTGTTGAAAACCACGGTCAGCGGCACGCCGGGCACAGGGTCCTGCTCCCAGTCCACAGTGAGGATGTCCACCTTTTGCTCTTCGCCCACCGTGCCCACGTAGCGCTGGGGGGACAGGCCAATGTAGAACAACCCTTTGTGCACCACAACCTCGGTGCGATTGCTGGTCTGCTGGTTGTTCACGTCGGTGACGGTGGCCTCGATGGTGAACAGCTGGCTGGTCTTCTCGGTGGCGATGTCGGCGGGCACCTGGAAGGTGAAGCGGCCCTGGTCGTCGGTGGTGCCCTGTCCCTGGGTGATGAGATAGCCGTAGCCGCTGTAGTACGGTTCCTCGCGCTCCTCCCACTCGTAATCGGTGAAGTTGTAGTAGCCGGGGCCGTCCCAGCGGAAGAAGTAGCTGCGGCTGAGCACCGACCAGGTGACGTCGGCGTTGGCCACCGGTCCGCCGAAGTAGTAGGTGGCTTCGGCGGTGATGTTGATGGTCTCGCCCTGCACGTAGTCGTCCTTGTCGGTCTGCACCTCCACCTGGAACTCGGGTTTGCGATACTCGGCTACCTGAAAGGAGGTGTAATAGCTCTGGTCTGCGACATAGGCCCAGATGTCGTAGTAGCCCAGCGAGCCTTCTTCGTCCAGCTTGAGCTCGTCGTGCACCGTGCCCATGTCGCTGAGGGGCAATATCTGGTTGTAGATTTCCCGGCCCTGGCTGTCGTTGACGATGACCTTCACGCCTTCGACCCCGGTGGGCAGGCTGTAGTGGGCATCGTCGTCGGCGCGCAGGATGACCTTGAAGTACACCGTCTGTCCGGGGCGGTAGATGGGCCGGTCGGTGTAGAGATAGCCCCGGTAGGGCTGGCTGTAGAAGCTGGCGTTGAGGTCGAAATCCCAGGGGGAGATGCCATCGTTCCAGCGGTTGCCGACTACAGCGAACCACGTCCCTGGTTCATCATCCTCCTCACCGACGAAGGCGAAGAGGGGATCCCACATGTCGCGTTTGCGGAACTCGGTTTGGAAGACCCCATCATCATCTGTCTTCCCTCGCACGAGGGCCTGCCCGTATTCGTTGTAGAGGACGACCGGCACCTGGGGCAGCACATCGCCGTCGCTCAGGCTGGTGACCCACACCAGGGCCTCGGTCTCGGTCTGTTTGAACATGACGTTGGCGTTAGTGACGATCATGACGTGGCGCGAGCGCTCGTCTTGTTCGAGCTGGGGCGCACTGACCTCCAGGTAATACAGGCCCGGGGTCAGCCGTTCGCCTGTTTCCAGGGTGACGGACATGGGCAACAGGGCCACTTCGTTGAGGGGCGCTTCTACCTCGGTTGACCACCGATGCAGGAGGTCGCGGTCATCGGGGCGGAAGTAGCGCCGGGCATCGTAGCTGTTGAGTTGCAGAAAGTCCGCGCGAGAGAGGCGATAAAGGGCGAAGTCCACCTGTTCCACGTTGCGGTAGCTGATGATGACCCGCGGGCCTTCGGGCGATCCGGCGTCGTAGGTGCCTACCCAGCCCGGCACGTTGACGTAGACCATGGGGTCTAGCTCACGGGTGGTGAAACGCACGGTGTAGGGCTTGCCCAGCCTGTGCCCGTAGCGTCCCGCCAGTTCTGCTCCGAAGGTGATGGTGTACTGAGTGGAGGGTTGCGCGCCGAAGGAGAGGTACAACTCGGAGTCGTAGTACTGCCAGTAGGTGTAATAATTGGTGTAGGTGATGATCCCGCTCTCCTGGGCCACCGTGTCATAGTACTCGATGGTCAGGTTGGGCTCCAGGGTGGTGGGGTCCATGGGACTGCTGAAGACCACGTTGAGGCCGGTGTAGGGATTGGCCTCAGTGGTGCCGTCACTGGGGCTGGTGTTCAGCACGCGCGGCAGGCCCACGGTGGTGAAGTGCCAGGTGTAATCCTGGGTGGTGCCCTTCTCCCCCGCCGCGGCCAGAGCGCCGCGCGCGACTTTCCCGCTGTAAACCGTGTCCAGCGCCAGGGGTTGGGCCGGGGTGAAGACCATGAGATCGCGGTCTTCCTCGTCCGTGGTCCAGGTGAACTCACCGGCCACGGCCTTGCCCTGGGGGTCGGTGAGGGAGAAGTGAGCTTCGGCAGAGGAGTGGTCCATCGGCTGGTTGAAGGTCACGGTGATGGTCTCGCTGGGGCCGACGAAGATGTCGCCGTCGTCAGGCAGGGTACGCACCACCGCCGGCAGTTTGGTGGTGAAGGTCCAGACGTAATCCTCGGCCAGCACGCCGCCGGTGGTATCGGTCAGGCCGGCCTGGACGCGGGCGGTGTAGGTGGTAGCCGGGGCGAAACCCTTCGTGGGGCGGAAGAGGTAGATGGCGGTGTTCAACCACTCGCCGCTGCCCTCCACAGCCGGTTCGAAGGTGAGGGGCTGGGGGAGGTCGGCCAGTTCGCTGATGGCGGTGAGGGGCACCACCGGGCGGTTGAACATCACCGTCACGGCAGCGTCCATGTCCACTTCCTCGGTGCCGTCGGCGGGTTGCACCTGAGATACCTCCAGGTAGCCGACGGTGCTGAAGCGGAAGGTATACTCCGCCTCCAGGGGCAGTCCGGCGGCACTGCGGGCCGAGGTCGCCAGACTCACCCGGTATTGTGTCTCCCGCTCCCAGTCCGTGGCCGGGGTGAAGCGCAGGGTGCGTTCGTCCGGCCAGTCGAAAGTGCCCTCGGTGGTCGGCTCAATGGTGAAGGCCGCTTCCACTGAAGCTTTGTCCATCGCCTGGTCGAAGACGAGGACGATGGGCGCGTCCACCCCTTGTTCTTCACCCCGCGCCGGGGTGCGCGATACCACCACGGGCGCGGTAGGGGCCAGAACCTGGGGCCCGACCCGGGTGACGGCGGGTGTGTTGGTGGGCGGCACGGGTAAGCCCCAGTTGCAGGATAGGGTGCCGGTTACAAGGAGAGAACAAAGAATCACTATACTGACGATTATTCGTGTCCGTTTCATGGAATGACCTCCCCTTCGTTTCGGTGTCTTATTATAGACGAGCGGCGAGGGCGCTTCGTTCCGGTACTTCTCGTAGGACGGGATGCTATCTCGCTACTCTAATACGGCGATGACCACGGCCTCACTCTCCAAGCGGTTCCCTTCTACGTCGCATCCCCCGGCGGTGACCGTGTGCAATCCCGCCTGCAGCGTCCACCAGGCGCGGTAGGGCGGCGTGGTCAAGTCGGCCAACGGTTCCCCATCCACGTACAGTGTCATCCGCGCCACGGACACACCGTCGGCGGGGCGGGCGGCGATGAGGATGCGCTGCGCGTCGGCGGGCAGGGTCGGGCTGAGGCGG
Organism: Anaerolineae bacterium; assembly: GCA_014360845.1. Lineage (GTDB taxonomy): Bacteria > Chloroflexota > Anaerolineae > JACIWR01 > JACIWR01 > JACIWR01. Next base: position 2,345 of record JACIWR010000038.1, on the reverse strand, counting down.
AAGACGCTGTTAGGATCGGGGCTGGTGATGGTTAGGAGTTTCGGGTTTTGGGTTTCGGGTTGGGGGTTGAATGCCACGCGTTGGGCGGTGGCCGAGGGTGCGACGAGGCCGTGCTCCTGGCCCCACTCGACCAGCTCCGGCGGCAGGACGGTGATCACCCGCTCGACGATGCGGTCGGGAGGGGTGTCTGCCGTGGCCAGGTCACCGGTGGCCGCGTCCAATTGCACGAGCTGATGCATGGCACAGGTCGCAGTGGGCTCGGTGCCGGGAATGAAAAGCTCGGTGCGGCGGTGAGGGCAGTGGGCATTAGGACGCAAGCCAGACAGGGCGCACACTTCGACTTCGATCAGCCCGTCGGGACGTGAAAATTCCAGGGCCGGGCGGCCTTTCAACGCCTCCTCCATGAAATCGTGCCAGATGGGAGCTGCGCCGCTGATACCCGACACATCGCGCATGGGGGAGTTATCGGCGTTGCCCACCCACACGCCGACTACTAAATCGGGAGTGTAGCCCACCGTCCAGTTATCGCGCCAGTCGGTGGTGGTACCGGTCTTGGCCGCGGCGGGCCGGGTGAGGTGCAACACGCTCCCCTCGCCGAAGCTCGGCATGCGCGCCGTGTCGTCGCTCAGGATGTCGGTGATGAGATAGGCCACGCGCGGGTCCAACACGCGGGGGCCTATCCCCACCGGACTTTTGTACAAGACTCGCCCGGTGGCATCCTCCACCCGTAGGATGGAAATGGGTTCTACTTTGTATCCGCCGGTGGCGAAAGCGCCGTAAGCGGCGGTGAGCTCCAGCAGGGTCACTTCGCCCCCTCCCAGAGTCAGCGCCAGACCAAAGCGCTGACTGTCATCAAACGTAGAAATGCCCAGGCGGCGGGCCAGGTCAATCATCCGTTCCAGCCCCACGTGATCCAGCACTTTGACGGCCGGCAGATTGTACGAGGAGGCCAGCGCCTCCCGCAGGAGCACCGGTCCGTGCCACTGCCGGTCGTAGTTCATGGGTACGTAGGAAGTGCCCTCGCGGGTGAGAAAGGCGGTGCGCACGTCGGCGACCATGGTCGCGGCGGTGTAGGGGTGAAAAGTCGCATCCCTTTCGTCCGGCGAAAAGGCTGCCGCGTAGGTGATGGGTTTGATCGCCGAACCGGGCTGGCGCAGGGCCAGGGCTGCGTTTACCGCGCCGCTGATCTCCGCGTCGAAGTAATCGGGGCTGCCCAACATGGCCAGCACCTGGCCGCTGTGGGGGTCGAGGGCCACCAGCGCGGCGTTGTGGGCGTTGTGGCCCTGTTCATCTTTGCCCTCGGAAGCGAGCCTGCTCAGATGGCGACGGGCGATGCGCTGCGCAGCGTCTTGCAGGTCCACATCCAAGGTAGTGTAGACCCGCAGCCCGCCCTGGCTCAACACCTCTTCGCCCAGTGTCTTCTCCAACTGGTTCCAGACGTACATCACGAAGTGTGGCGCGCGGATGGGGAAGGGCACGGCGGCGAAGTGTAGTGGCTCGGCTTTGGCCTGCTGGGCCTCGGCGGCGCTCAGATAGCCGTGTTTGACCATCAAATCCAGGACGACCTCCTGGCGGGATTTAGCCGCGTCAGGATTGGTGATGGGGTTGTAGAGCGCCGGGGCCTGGGGCAATCCGGCCAGCAAAGCGCATTCGGCCAGGTCCAGTTCGTCCACGGATTTGCCGAAGTAGGCTTGGGCTGCCGCTTCCACGCCGTAGGCCAGGTTGCCGTAATAGGTCTGGTTAAGGTAGAAGGCCAGAATCTCGTCTTTGCTGTAGGTACGGGCCAGCCGCCAGGCCAGGATGGATTCGCGCAGTTTGCGGGTGAGGGTGCGTTCTCCGCGCTCTTGCGGGTCGAGGAGCAAATTGCGGGCCAGTTGTTGCGTGATAGTACTGCCGCCGGCCAGCACCTCGCCACCGCGCAGGTTGATCCACAGGGCGCGGAGGATGCCCCAGGCATCCACTCCCGGATTGGAGTAGAAATTGGCGTCTTCGGTGGCGATGGTGGCCTGTTGCAGGGCTGGGGGGATGTCGCTCAAGGGCAGGGGGGTGTGTTTGCCACCGTGGGGGTCAATGATCTCGTAAAGAAGCCGTTCCTGGCGGTCGTAAATCAGCGTGCTGGGGACGGCCCCGCGTGCTGGCAGTTCGTTTATAGCTGGCAAGTCCACGACGAGCCAGGCATACACGGCCCAGCCAGCGATGGCCAGCAAACTCAGGAAGATCGTGATCAGCAGGGGGAACCGCCGCCTTAGATATGTTGTCATCGTTTGATTCCAAAAACCGCCTCAAACGTTCGTGAAGCGTAAAACGTGCAAACGTGTTCCGCACACACCTCACGTTGTTTGTGC
>JACIWR010000379.1 GCA_014360845.1 Anaerolineae bacterium | reverse complement strand
TCCTCCCCAGGCTCGTAGCCCCCGTCCCGGGGGCGTCTCGGCTGAGAAAACCGCGCAAAAGACAGCATCTTGCCGCATGGAACGTCCCCGGGACGGGGACTTGGAGCATAGGCTGAGTAGTCACGCCTGCGCTATGGAAAGCGCGGCTACAGAAAAGGCTGTGAGAGGTAGGCGCGGTTTCTTACCGCGCAACACCGACCACAACAAACCTCGGGTCGCGCTATGGAAAGCGCGGCTACGGAGTGGCTATAATCCCCATAAGAGACAAGGAGGACTATGAAATCAACACGAAGACTGGCTCAATTCCTGAAACCGTACTGGCGCTGGGTCGCATTAGCACCCCTGCTGATGTCACTGGAAGTAGCAATGGACCTGATGCAGCCGCGCCTGGTGCAACGCATCGTGGACGAAGGCATCGCCCGGGCCAACATGTCCCTGATCATCCAGACCGGGCTCCTGATGATCGGCCTGGCGCTGTGCGGAGCCCTGGGAGGAATATCCAACGGCGTATTCGCCGCGAAAGCGGTCCAATCCTTCGGGGCCGACCTGCGAGAGGCTCTCTTTCGCAAGGTCCAAGCCCTTTCCTTCGCCAACCTGGATAAACTGGGAACCGGGCCGCTGATCACGCGGCTGACCAACGATGTGACCCAGGTGCAACAAGCACTCCACCTGATGCTGCGCATCCTCATCCGTGCCCCCCTGTTGCTGATAGGCAGCTTTGTCATGGCCATCATCACCAGCCCGCGCCTGGCCTTCCTGCCGCTGATCCTGTTGCCGGTGGAGCTGATCGTTGTGCTCTGGATCATCAACAAGGCCACGCCGATGTACAGCCAGGTGCAACAAAAGCTCGATCGCCTCAACAAGGTGATGCAAGAGAACCTGGCAGGCATTCGCGTGGTGAAAGCCTTTGTCCGCGGCGAGCACGAGCAAAGACGCTTCGAAGCCACCAACAAGGACCTGGTCAACCAGACCATCCGCGTGGCCCGCACCGTCTCCGTGACGATGCCTTTCATGATTCTGACGCTGAACCTGGGCGTGATAAGCGTGCTCTGGTTTGGCGGCATCCAGGTCAGCCAGGGGGAAATGCACATCGGGCAGATTATTGCCTTCGTCAACTACCTGCTGACCACTCTCTTCTCCCTCATGATGGTCAGCATGTTGGTGATCATGGTCGCCCGGGCCAGGGCCTCGACGGAGCGGATTGAGGAGGTACTGGAAAGTGTGCCGGCGGTGCAGAACTCGCCTACGGCGCGGCGCGATTTCGTTCCCCGGGGCCTGGTGCGGTTCGAAAATGTCACCTTCAGCTACGACGGCAACGGCAGCGACCCGGTGCTTCAGGACATCAATTTCACCGCCGAGCCGGGGCAGACCGTGGCCCTGCTGGGCACCACCGGCGCGGGCAAATCGAGTCTGGTTTATCTCATCCCCCGCTTCTACGATGTGAGCGCGGGCCGGGTGACGATTGACGGCGTGGATGTCCGCGAGTTAGACAAGGCCGTGCTGCGCCGCCACATCGGCATTGCCCTGCAGGAGACGGTGCTCTTCAGCGGCACCATCAGCGACAACATCCGCTATGGTCGTCCCGAGGCCAGCGACGAGGAAGTGATCGCCGCGGCCAAGGCTGCCCAGGCCCACGACTTCATCATGTCTTTTCCGGAGGGTTACAACACGGTGCTGGGTCAGCGGGGGGTGAACCTCTCCGGCGGGCAGAAGCAGCGCATTGCCATCGCCCGCGCGCTCCTCAAAGACCCGCGTATTCTGATCTTAGACGACGCGACCTCCAGCGTGGATGTGGAGACGGAGGCCAAGATTCAGGAAGCCTTAAAAGAATTCATGCGAGGACGCACCTGCTTCGTGATCGCGCAACGCATCAGCACCGTGCTGACCGCCGATAAAATCCTGGTCCTGGATGATGGGCGCATCGTCGCCCAGGGCACGCACAACGAGTTGCTATCCACCAGCCCCATTTACCGCGAAATCTACAAATCACAATTGGGAGATGGAGAGGGAGTGATGACCCATGCTTGAGAGACAAGACCATCGCCATCATGAAAACGACGAGAAACCCCAGGAACGTCCATCCTCTCCCTTTCCTTTTGGCCGGGGAGGACCACCGCCCGGTATGTTCGGGGAGTCCAAGAGAGTCAAGGACACGAGAGGTACCCTACTGCGCCTCTGGGGGTATCTGCAACGGCAGAAGGGAGCACTGGTCAGCACGGTGCTGTTGGTAGTGCTCACCACCGGGTTAAGTCTGCTGGGGCCGTATCTGATGGCTCAGGCCATTGACGTTTACATCATCGCCGGCGACCTGTCCGGTCTGGCCCGCCTGTTGGGGCTCATGATCGGCGTCTACATCTTCTCCTCGGCGGGAATCTGGCTGCAATCGTACATCATGGCCGGGGTAGCGCAACGGGCCATCTACGATCTGCGCAACGACCTCTTCGCCCGGCTACAGACACTCTCGCTGCGCTTTTTCGACCAACACTCCCACGGGGACCTGATGAGCCGTCTGACCAACGACATGGAGAACATCAGCAACGTGCTGACCTCCAGTATCACGGAGCTGTTTTCCAACCTGCTGAGTCTGGCCGGCGTGGCCGCGATGATGCTGGCCCTCAACGTCCCCCTGGCGGTGGTGACCCTGCTGGTGCTACCGCTCACTCTGGTCCTGACGAACTTCGTCGCCCGGCACACACGCCGGGGATTCCGCGAGCAACTGGCGGAGCTGGGCGCTCTCAACGGCTTCATCGAGGAGACCATCTCCGGGCAGCGGGTGGTGAAAGCCTATGTGCGCGAGCAAGAGGCCATCGCCGAGTTCGACAAAACCAACCGCGCCTTGCAGCGAGCGGCCACCCGCGTCGAGATCCTCGCCGGGTTTATGGGGCCGCTGATGAACCTGGTGAACAACGCCGGTCTGGCCGTCATCGCCGGGACGGGGGGCTGGCTGACGTTGCAGGGTCTGGCCACGGTGGGCACCATCGCCGCCTTTCTCAACTACGCCCGGCGCTTCTCGCGCCCACTGAACCAGATAGCCCAGCTCTTCACCACAGTCCAATCGGCGCTGGCCGGAGCCGAGCGCATTTTCGAGACCCTCGACCAGGTACCGGAGCTGATAGATGCCCCCGACGCCCGCTCCCTGGAGCACATCGAAGGGCGCGTGACTTTTGAGGACGTGTGTTTCGGCTACGAACCGGGGGTTCCGGTGCTGAAGCACGTGAGCCTCCACGCCGAACCCGGTCAACTGGTGGCGTTGGTCGGGCCGACGGGTGCAGGCAAGACCACCATCGTCAACCTGCTCACCCGCTTCTACGACGTGGACAGCGGCGCCATCCGCATTGACGGCATAGACATCCGCGAGATCAAGCTGGCCGACCTGCGTCGCCGTCTGGGGCTGGTGCTTCAGGACAACTTCCTCTTCGCCGACACGGTGATGGAAAACATCCGCTACGGACGGCTGGAGGCCAGCGATGAGGAAGTGATAGCCGCGGCCAAGATGGCCAACGCCGACCGCTTCATCCACCGTCTGCCCCAGGGTTACCACACCGTGCTGGCCGAGCGAGGCAGCAACCTGAGCCAGGGGCAGCGACAGCTCCTGGCCATCGCCCGGGCCATCCTGGCCGACCCCGACATCCTGATTTTGGACGAGGCGACGAGCAACGTAGACACGCGCACGGAGAAATACCTGCAAGAAGCGCTAAGGCGACTGATGCAAGGACGTACCAGCTTCGTCATCGCCCATCGCCTGAGCACCATCCGCGAAGCCGATCAGGTGCTGGTCGTCAAAGACGGGGAGATCATCGAGCGGGGTACCCACGAAGAGCTGTTGGCCCAGGGCGGCTTCTACCGCGATCTGTACATGAGCCAGTTCAAGGGCCAGGCCGCGCTGCAACCACAGCTCGCGGCAGTCCTGCCTCCAGGAGGCGATGGTGACGGTGCCGGTGATGGAGACGGAAAAGAGGGGGCAAAGACGACACGCCTGGTGAAAACACAAGTCTAGGCGTGACTACTCAGCCTATGCTCCAAGTCCCCGTCCCGGGGACGTTCCATGCGGCAAGACGCTGT
>JACIWR010000378.1 GCA_014360845.1 Anaerolineae bacterium | reverse complement strand
CCTTCTGTCTATAGAACATCTGTTCGGAAAAGTGTACCCCGAAACAGTTGCGGGGCTTCTGCACGCTGTTTCACCCGGGGCGCATGCCCGCCCATTATACCACACTTTTCCACAAAAGCTAAAAATACGGCAAGGGACGGGGGCATTTCACTTTTGGGTACGCATGAATGGGCACAAAGTTAGTCACCTGACAGTTTGAAGATGCCATTGCAGAAAGGTGCTCCGCGCCACCCTTGGGGCGGTGGTCATCCTGAGCGGAGTGAGTCCCAAAGCGGCAGCGGAGGGACGAACGTAGTCGAAGGATGACGAAAGAGCGAGTCCCGCATCCTTCGACTCCGCTGTGCTCCGCTCAGGATGCCCCTTCGACTCCGCTGCGCTCCACTCAGGATGCCCTTCGACTCCGCTGCGCTCCGCTCAGGATGCTCCCTCGTGGCCGCGAGGCTGCTTCGGGGCCTCTTGCACCCTGCGCAGCGACACCTGGGCAAAACTGTCGGGTAGCTAGGGCACAAAGCACTCCTTGCCAAACTCGTCAAAAGAGCGTACAATAGGGGGCGTTCTGTCGGAGAGAGTTTTTCCCAACCAAACCATGAGAGAAAGGAGTCAACGATGACTGACAAGCTGGATTTTATTCGCGAGGAACTGGAGACGCTGAAAGCGGAGAAGCGCTACATCAACATCCGCACCATGGAGTCCCCCGCCGACGGCTGGATGGTGGTGGACGGCAAGCGGGTGCTCAACTTCTGCACCAATAACTATCTGGGTCTGGCCAATCATCCTGCCCTCAAAGAGGCAGCCAAGCGAGCCATTGACGAGTGGGGTGTGGGGCCTGCTGCTGTGCGCACCATCGCCGGTACGCAAGCGCTACATCTGGAGTTCGAGCGGCGCATCGCTGCTTTTAAGGGGGTAGAAGCGGCGATGTACGTGCAGAGCGGCTTCTGCGCCAACCAGGCAGCCATCCCTGCCCTCGTCGGTCGCGAGGATTGCATCTTCTCCGACCGGTTAAATCACGCCTCTATCATTGACGGCTGCCGCCTTTCGCGAGCCAAAATCATCGTGTATGAACACTGCGATCCTGCCGACGCGGAACGGGTGATTAAAGAAAACATCGGCAATTATCGTCGTGGGCTGCTGGTCACCGATGGCGTGTTCAGCATGGATGGCGACATCGCTCCTTTGGACAAGCTCTACGAGGTGGCGGAGAAATATGGGGTGCTGACCATGGTTGACGACGCCCACGGCGAAGGCGTGCTTGGTCGAGGCAAAGGCATTGTCCACCACTTCGGCCTGCAGGGCAAGTTCGACGTGGAGGTGGGCACCCTCTCCAAGGCCTTCGGTGTGGTGGGCGGTTCCCTGGCCGGCAGGCAGATCATCATTGATTATCTGCGCCAGAAAGCGCGCCCCTTCCTCTTCTCCAGTGCCGTCACCCCGGCCGACACCGCTGCTTGTCTCGCCGCCATAGACCTGGTGGAGAAGCACCCTGAGCTGGTGGACAAGCTATGGGAGAACACGGAGTACTTCAAGCAAGGCATGAAAGAGCTGGGCTTCGACACCGGTCACACCGAGACGCCCATCGTGCCGGTGATGCTGGGTGAGGTGGGGCTGGCCAAGGAGTTCTCCGCGCGGCTCTTCGAGGAAGGGGTCTTCGCCATGGCCCTGGGCTTCCCCACCGTGCCACGCGGACAGGCGCGCATCCGGGTGATGAACACCGCTGCCCATTCCAAAGAGGACCTGGATCGCGGTCTGGAGGCTTTTGAAAAGGTGGGCAAGGCCCTGGGAGTGATCTAAGCAGGTGACCGTCACCTCTCAGGTGACGGTCACCTTTAGGCAGTAGACATGTACAGCCTGGATGATACTATCGCCGCCATATCCACTCCCATTGGCGAGGGGGGAATCGGAATAGTGCGCCTGAGCGGTCCGGATGCTCTGGGCATTGTGCAAAGCATTTTCCTGCGGGGCAAAGGGCGCACTACCGCGCGCCCTTTGCAGCCCTATCATCTCCACTACGGCCACATCGTGGACCCCGACACCGGTCAGACCCTTGACGAGGTGCTGGTAGCCTACATGCCCGCCCCGTGGACTTACACCCGGCAGGACGTGGTGGAGATAAACTGTCACGGGGGCATCGTGCCCCTGCGGAAGGTGCTGGAGCTGTGCTTGCGTCATGGGGCGCGGCTGGCCGGTCCGGGGGAGTTTACCCTGCGGGCCTTTCTCAACGGGCGCATTGACCTGGCTCAAGCGGAGGCAGTGCTGGACATCGTGCGGGCCAAGACGGCGGCCAGTTTGCGCGTGGCCGTAGATCAACTGGATGGGCGGCTCTCCGATGAGATTCGCCAGGTGCGCGCACAGATGCTGGATGTGTTATCCTGGCTGGAGGCCAGCGTGGATTTTGCCGAAGATGAGATTCCACCGCGCGACATCGGTCCTGATCTGGCGAGGATACAGGAGAAGCTGGAGCGTCTGCTCTCCACGGCCGAGCAGGGTATCATCTATCGCCAGGGAGTGCGCACCGCCATTGTCGGCCGGCCCAATGTGGGCAAGTCCTCTCTGCTGAATGCGCTGCTGCGCACCAGTCGCGCCATCGTCACCCCTATCCCCGGCACAACCCGCGACACGCTGGAGGAGACTCTGAATTTGCAAGGAGTGCCCCTGGTGCTGGTAGACACGGCGGGCATCACCTCGGATACTGCCGATGTGGTCGAGCGGCTGGGGATTGAACGCAGCCGGGCAGCGCTGGCCCAGGCCGACCTGGCGCTGTTTGTGGTGGATGGCAGCGAGCCGCTGACCGAGGCCGATCATGACATCGCGGCTTTGTTGAACAACAAGCCCGGGCTACTGGTCATCAACAAAAGCGATTTGCCCCAAGCGGTGAACGTTGAGGGCTTTCTACCTCATCTGCCACGGGTGCATATCTCAGCGCTGACCGGGGAGGGTCTGGATGCGCTGGAAGAGGCTATCGTGGAAGCCGTGTTCTCCGGTCGCGTGCTGGCATCGGACGCTTTACTGGTCAGCAATCCGCGGCACAAAAATGCGCTGCAGCGGGCCCATGAGCACGTGGTCGCCGCGCGGCAAACCTACGCCCAGGGATTGCCCGCCGATTTTGTGTCTATAGATGTCACGGCCGCGATTAACGCCCTGGGTGAGATCACCGGTGAGACCCTGCACGAGGACCTGTTGGAGACCATTTTCAGCAACTTCTGCATCGGCAAATAAGGGGCTGTCCCGGTACGAATGCTGAGATTCAGGAGTGAGACATGGATTGGCGACAGAGTTTAGATGAGCAGTAACCTGCCCAGCTCCGCTGTAGTCTCCAGGATCGCGTCCGCCCCCGCTTTCTCCAGTTCTGCCCGTTCCCCAAATCCGCACAACACGCCCACGGCTGTGGCTCCTGCGCGCTTGCCGGCCAGGATGTCCACGGTGGTGTCGCCGATCATCAGGCAATTGGCGACGGGCACTTGCAGGGCTTCTGCCGCGCGGCGGACCGGCTCCGGATGCGGTTTGAGGCGCAGGGTGTCCTCGTGGGTGATCGTCGCGCCGAAGCAGTCGCCAATGTGATATTGAGCCAGAAAGGCATGAGTGTCCCGGCGCGAGCGGGTGGTGACTACCGCCAGGGCATAGCGGGTTGCGAGAGTTCGTACCAGGTCTATCACACCGTCTACGGCCAGGAAGTTCGCCGGGGTACGCAGTCCGCGCAGTCGCCGCAGGCGGTCGTTGAGGGAGAACAGGTCATCGTCCAGGTGTAGCACATCCAGCAGAGTGATGAAGGCGTTGGTGGGGGTTTCGCTGGCCATGATCAAGCGTCGCAGTAGGCGGCGCGGGTTGGGGGATAGCCAGCGCAAACGCTCGGTCCAGGCGTTGATGATCGCGTCATCGGTGTCAATGAGGGTGCCATCCAGATCGAAGAGAATGGCGCGGATGGTCGAGGCGTCGAAATGGCTTTGCATCTCCTTGGTCCGTTCTACGTATCTCCATCAGGTTTAATACTCGACCCTGTGCAGTTCATGTTTCAGCAGGTGGGGCCCGTGGCCCGACGCGGATGTGGCAGGGCATGGCCCCGCCCTACTCAG
>JACIWR010000377.1 GCA_014360845.1 Anaerolineae bacterium | reverse complement strand
CAACGTTACGTAGAGGAACACGGCCTTAAGGAGATTTATCTGAGCTGGTTCGGCAGCGCCCGACCGGAGCATTATGGCATTTCGTACCGCCCCCTGCCGGGCTATCCCCTGCACCAGGGCGAGGCTGAAACCTTCGCCTTCAACCCTTATCACCCGGCGCCGGGCACCTACGCCATCAGTGTCAGCAATCTGCAAGGAGTAGCTCTCCGCGATCCTGATACATTCCTGTGGTTCCGGCAGCGCCAGCCGACAGCCCGCATCGGCAACTCCATCTTCATCTACGAGGTTCCGGCTGAGGAGAGCGAGGGGACGGTATGCTTAGGCGGCGTCCATCTGAGCGATTTGGACTCCGCGACGGTGGAAGCGTTGCTGCAGCGCTATGTGCACATCAAAACCTTCGCCCCGCAGACCAGCCTCGTCTGGCCTGAGACCGGCCCGCTCTGGCTGATCACCTCCGATGTAGCGCCTTTCGACTCCGCATTGCGGGAGACCGTGATGCAGCAGGGGAAGAGCATCGCGGAGCACGGTGACTACCGCGTCATCCACCTGGCGGACACCCAGGCGCTGGACCGCTGGTTAGCCGCCCTGACCGCCTGCTCCCAGGCATGGTGGAGCCCGGCGACCGCCTTCCCCGTGGACGAACCCCTGCGCGAGGCGATGCCGCTGTCCCTGCCAGCAGATTTCGCCCATCGGATCGCGCTGCTCGGCTATCAGAATACCGAGGGACCATTGCATCCCGGAGAAGCCTTTACCGTGACCAGCGCCTGGCGCGTGCTGGACCAGTCCAAACCACCGCTGGCCATTTTCGTGCATCTGCTCAGTCCAGAAGGACAGCTTGTGACTGGTTGGGATGGGCTGGATGTTGCTTCCTTAAGCTGGGTAGAGGGCGATACCTTCGTTCAGGTGCATCACCTGACTGTGCCCGCCGAGGCCGATCCGGGAGAGTACCTGCTGGAGCTGGGAGTGTACTCACCGGAGACTCTCGCGCGCTGGCCCATATCCGTCAGCGCGACCGATACCACCGATCGCGTCCTGCTCGCGCTGGTCCAGGTCGGCGAGGGGCAGTGAGGCCGGGTAGACTAACTGACTTACGGTGCCCAAGGCTTTTCAATATTCTAACGCGGGCCAGGTGACAGTCACCTTTTCGGCACGGGAGGCTCGCCAAAGATGGCAAGATACGGCTCCCTGAGTGTCTTTCTCACCAGCAGATCGGAGGTGACTGTCACCTGGGCCAATTCTTTGAAAAGCCCTAACGGTGCCAACAAGGTATTGCTTTACGCGCTACTTCGTGGTACAATTAGGTTGATTCGAGCTCCAGTATTGGGCAAACCACGGACATCAACTGGAGGCAATAGATGAGCGATTCATTACCAAAGACCTCACGGGGCACCATCTTGGTGGTGGATGACGACGAAGGAACGGTGGACCTCATTCGCACCATGCTGGAAGTGCGCGGCTACGAAATCGTGCCCGCCTATTCCGGGCGGCAAGCTCTGGCCTTTATAGATGAAGTAGCAGCGAAGGTCACAGACTGGAGAGTGCCCGGCTTAGACCTGATACTGCTGGACATCATGATGCCCGGAGTGGACGGGTTTAAGATTTGCCAGCGAGTGAAGGACGACCCCAAACTGTGCCACATACCGGTGATTATGGTCACTGCATTGGAAAAAACCTCCGACAAGATTGCCGCCGTGGAATTCGGCGCTGACGACTACATCACCAAACCCTTTCAACCCCGGGAACTGGCCGCTGCCATCAAAGCGAAGCTGCAAGTGAAAGCCCGTGAAGAACACCTTCTGCGCCGCATGTACGAGTTATCCATCCTCAATGCCGTTTCCGCCGCGGCCTCCTATTCCCTGGACCTGCGCCAGGTATTGGCCAACGCCGCTGAACGCCTGATGGAACACATGCATTTGGACGCGGTAGCCGTCTTCTTGCTGGATGATGCCACCCAAGACCTGACCCTGGCTTATCATCAGGGCTTTGCCTCAGGGATGCCCGCTCATCGTCGGCATACGCAGATGGATCAAGGATTAGTAGGGGAAGTCGCTCGCACTCAGAAACCGACGCTCCGTTTGGATATTGATAAAGACCCGGAATTCAAAGGCGTGGTAGGCAAAGACCGCTCCCTGTTGGCGTGTGCAGTGGTACCGCTGCGCTCATCCGACCGAACGGTCGGCGTGCTGGAAACCTATCATCACGACCCCTACTATTTCGACGAACCCGCCCTGGCCCTGCTGGAGAAAATCGGTGACCAGGTGGGAGTGGCCGTGGAAAACGCTCAACTGTTCCAGCACACCCAAATCCTGCTCATCAAGTCCAGTGCCTTAAGCCAATCTGCTGGCGAGGGAGAAGCGTAAACGCCACCACCAATCAAGGAGGTCATCTCAATGAAGTGTCCAAAGTGCGGTTCCGAAGTTGCCCCTGGAGACGTTTTCTGCGGCAATTGCGGAACCATGGTATTGCCCGACGAATCGGTTGCTGCCCCCCCACCACCTCCTCCGGTTGTCACCCCCCTGGAAGACAGGAGACGCAAGGCGATGACCATTGGCATTATCCTGGTAGTCGCGGGTGTCATTCTCTGCCTGGTCGGACTTGTGCTCGGCGTAGCCTTCACCTTCGTCAGCCAGGGTGACGATTTGTCGCTGGCAGAATCGGCCTCGGTTTCTGCCATCTGCTGCCTGACTCCCTTCGCCTTGCCGGGGCTCCTCATAGCTGCCATCGGCGGGGTGGTATGGTTCGTGTGGGGACGGGCCTGGGGAGAGGAAGCCGCGGAGTGAAGGCAAGCCGCCGCGAACAGGCGGCGCCAAGTTGCCCTGGCCCAGCATCGGCCCATCAGGCCAGTGCCATATAATCGCGATCGCTGACGTTTGAGGGCGGACCACTGCCAGAGAGCGTGGTCCGCCTTGCTGTGTAATCACCACTACCCCAAAATTCGCCGGATTCCAGTTGCTGAGAACTGGAACCTTTCGACGGGGAAACTCGTCTCTATATACGGACGCAGGAAACGTCCAAACTATAGAAACCGACTGAAGGAGGTCAAAATGAGGAACAGAATGACTTGGTTAGCTGCGCTTTCCATCGTGGGCCTGCTGGCCGTGGTACTGGCAAGTTGTACCCCCGCCCAGGCCGCACAACAAACGGCCGCGCCCACTGCGTCGCAGGACATATCCCGACATATCACCGTCGTCGGGGTTGGCGAGGTCAACCTGAAGCCGGACATCGCGCGCATCAATGTCGGTGCTGAGGCCAGTGCGAGCACCGTTTCCGAAGCCAAGCAAGAAGTGGATGACCGCCTGGCGGCAATCCTCAACGTGCTTCAGGAGATGGGAATCGCCGAGAGAGACATTCAGACATCCCAATACAGCATCTACTACGAACGGGAGCCCGTCTACCCCATGGCGGCAGAAGAAGGCGTGAAAGAAGCCACGGGAGCTTACCGGGTCACCAGCATGCTCAACGTCACCATCCGAGACCTCGATCGAGTTGATGAGGTGCTCGATGCTGTCGTTGAAGCCGGAGCCAATCAGATGTACGGGGTGACCTTCACCGTCTCCGACGAGCAGGAATGGGAGAAAGAAGCCCGCGAGAAGGCAATGGCCGATGCCAAAGCCCGGGCCGAGGAATTAGCTGGCCTGGCCGGAGTGGAGCTAGGGGAAGTGCTCACCGTCAGTGAGATCGTGGGCAGCAGCGTGGTGCCCGTGGCCAGGGTAGCACTGGAAAGTGCCGCGGTTGGCGGGGGAGGGATAGTGCCTGGAGAACTAGAACTCAGCACGCAGATACAGGTAACCTTCGCCATCCGCTAAGAGATTATGGACGCTTTGCCTCACAACCGGGGGCAGGGAGAAACTCCCTGCCCCGGTTTTTTCTTCTCTGTGCCACGGTTGCACTGCGGGCCAGACCTTCCGTTTGCGGAGTCCAACTCCGCGAGACCAGGAGGTGGCAGGTAAGGCTCTCACTTCCGCAACCAGCACCGCCCCTTGCACGGCGGTGCGTCCTCAGCCCCAAAACTGACGCACACTCCGCCCGAAGGGGTGTATTTCACTTCTGGGGCGAGTTGTTGCTGTGCCCTGGCCTCGGAGACCTCTCCCATC
>JACIWR010000376.1 GCA_014360845.1 Anaerolineae bacterium | reverse complement strand
TCCCTCCGCTGTCGCTTCGGGACTCACTCCGCTCAGGATGACTACTGTCCTGGGTGTAGCGAGGAGCGACTCCTCGCAATGGCATTCTCAAACTGCCAGGTGACTGGGCAAAGGGACACAAGGGGCGTGAAGAACGCTACCTTTGTGTCCCTTTGTGGTTTATGCCCCATACTCAATGCGCGCAAGTAGCTCAGCGGTAAGTGCCCCAGTCGCCTCCCATGCGTGCTTAATCAAGCCTCTATAGCCACAGAAATTTCTGTGTGCTTCTGTGTGATTCTGTGGCTGATTCCCACCCGGACCTCGGAGGTCTAACCGGGGTCATTTTTCAGACACGCTAAGGGGTGAGGGTGGGGGCTGGCGACGGGCTGCTCAGCGGAGTCCCCGGGCTGAGGGTGGGGACAACACTTTCGACGGTGTCCGTCGGCGTGGCGGTGGCAGTGGCCGGGGGTGTCGGCGGATAGGTGGGCATCAGGATGGGCGTGGGAGTCCGCGAGGGAGTGGGGGTGAAGGTCGGAGGTGGTGTGCGCGTCGGCGTGGGAGTGGGCGACTCGCCGCTGGTGAGCAGGTAGGAAACAAGGGAGGCAAAGATGATGAGATTGAGCAAGATCACGCCGAGCAGCACAGCCCACTGTTTGCCGCTCAATGTCTGGTGTTCCATAGGCGATTTCCGGTGAAAGGTCATAGGTCTCCCCGCAGATGGTCACAATATCAGCATGGCGTCGCCGAAGGAGTAGAAACGGTATCGCTGGCGGATGGCCTCGTGATATGCTTTGAAGATCAACTCTCGCCCCGCGAAGGCGCACACCAGCATCAGCAAGGTTGAGCGTGGCAGGTGAAAATTGGTGATCATCGCGTCAACCGCGCGGAACTGGAAGCCAGGATAGATGAAGAGGTCTGTGGAACCGGAAAAGGGCTGCACCTCCTGGGATTGCCGGGCAGCCGTCTCCAGGACTCGTACCACGGTGGTGCCCACGGCAATCACCCGCCGCCCTGCTTTTTTGGTCTGATTGATCAGCGCCGCGACCTCCGGGCTCAGCTCGCAACGTTCGGTGTGGATGGTGTGATTCTCCACCCGCTCCTCTTTCACCGGGCGAAAGGTGTCCAGTCCGATGTCCAGGGTGACGAAGGCCAGACGCACACCGGCTTCCTGCAGGCTGCGCAACAATTCCGGCGTGAAGTGCAGACCGGCCGTCGGTGAGGCCACTGAGCCCTCCCGCCGGGCGTAGACCGTCTGGTAGCGCTCGGTATTGGTCAGCGGGGTGTGGATGTAAGGCGGCAGGGGGATGATGCCCAGCCGGTCCAAAAGGGGTTCGATGGGCCGGTCAAAGGCGATCAGCCGCCCTCCCGAGGCGGTGATCTCCAGCACCTCTCCCTCCACGCGCCTGTTGCCGCGACCTATGGCCAGCCGGTATCCGGGGAGGACCTTCCTCCCCTTGACCAGAGCCTCCCACGTGCGCTCATCCCGTTTGGCGAGCAGCAGCAGTTCCACCTTGCCGCCGGTGGGCACTTTGCGCGCGCGCAGACGGGCGGGAATCACGCGGCTCTCGTTGGCCACCAGCAAGTCTCCCGGTCGCAGGTACTCGCCGATATCGCGGAAGATGCGGTGGGTCAACTGGCCGCTGGCGCGGTCTACCACCAGCAGGCGCGAGGCATCGCGCGGCTCAATAGGGGTCTGGGCGATGAGTTCGGGTGGCAGTTCGTAGTCGAAATCGGCGGTCTTCATCGGCGTTACCTGTTCAGCCAGCGGGTGATGAGATTGACGACGACGGTCAGTACCACGCTGAGCACGATGCTCAGCACCAGTCCTGTGGCCAGGGGGAAGTAGCAAGAGAACCCCTCGCGGCGGATAATGATGTCGCCCGGCAGGCGGCCTAGCCCCACTTTACCGGCTAACCACAATGCCCCGCCCAGGAGCAGTATCCCCCCGCCCAGGGCCAACAGCATCTTGCCCAAATCCTCAAGTCCGTTCATGGTTCTCTCCAATTCCTCCGGGTTTTCCTGATTTTTTTTCAGCTCTGCTAACACACTCCGCACTGACGGCATCCTTCAGAGGGGCATGGCTCTGTCTCCCGTCCCGCTTTTGCCCGTTGCCACTCCCGGCGCAGATAGGCCGCGTTCACTCCGCTGCTCACCACCTGCCAGGGTAAGGACCGCTCCGGCGGCCACTCGTCCAGATAAGTCCTCGGGTCTACCTGGGCCGCGGCCAGCGCCTTTCGCCAGCCGGAGAGCGTCGGGCGTTCCAGGGCCAGTAACGCCGCCCCGATATGGCGATCGCCACGGGCCAGCGTGCCCTGGACCTCGGCCCAGGCAGGGCTTTCTGTTCTCACCGTCACACCCCGCCGACGCAATGCTCTCTGCCCGTGGTTGATGCGCGCTTGCAGCGTGTCCGCCTCGGCCATGGCTGCCCGCTGGAAAGGGGTGTGCGCTTTGGGCACAAAGGGCGTCAGGTTCACCGTGACCTGCCGGCGGAAGCGGTCGGCCACGGCCAGGGAAAGGTCAACCATGGCCTGCACGTCGTCATCGGTCTCCCCCGGCAGTCCGAGCATGAAGTACAGCTTGAGTTGGGCGAAGCCATAGCGAGCGGCGGCCTCGGTGGCGCGTAACACGTCGTCCTCGCTCACCCCTTTGTTGATCATCGTGCGCAAGCGTTGGGAGCCCGCCTCCGGGGCGATGGTCAGCGTGCGGGTGCCGCTCTCGGCCAGGGCTTGCAACAGGGCTTCGGGCAACGGGTCCACCCGCAGCGAGGACACGGAGAGGCCAGCTCCCAGCTCCCGCAGGCCGCTTACCAACTCGTTGATGCGGGAATAGTCGGACACTGCCGCGCCCACCAGCCCCACTCTGTCCCGATAATGCAGTCCTGCCTGCGCCTGGGCCAGCAGCGACTCGACACTCCGCTCTCGGGGTGGGCGGTAGCAGAATCCGGCCAGACAGAAGCGACATCCCCGTCCGCAGCCGCGCGAGACCTCGATCAGCGTCCTGTCGCCGAACTCGGTGCTGGTGGTGTAGATAACCGTCGCCGCCGGAGCAGTGTTCAAGTCGCGAAGCCATTGGCGTTCGACCGGCAGCGCTTGAGCGGGCCAGGGAGGTACGTAGAGACCCGGTATTGTCGCGAGCATCTTCCACAGCTCGCTCCGGTCCGCTGCGATTCCCTGGCGAAGGGCGTCCAGCAGGGCGGGAATGATAGCTTCCCCCTCGCCGATGGCCAGGGCATCGCATATCAGGGCCAGGGGTTCGGGATTGGCCGTCACGGCCGGTCCGCCGGCGATCAGCAAGGGCTCCTCTCGATCGCGTTCCTCTGCCCGCAAGGGTATGCCTGCTGCGCGGAGCATCTGCACCAGGTTCAGGTAATCGAGTTCGTAAGAGATGGTGAAGGCTAAGACGGCAAAATCGGCCAGCGGGCGTTGGCTTTCGACGGAGAGGGGGAGTGCACCCTTGTCCCAGAAGACGCGCTCGCAGGCCACGTCGTCGTGAGCGTTGAACAGCCGGTAGACGGTGTGCAATCCCAGGCTGGACATGCCCACGTGGTAGGTGTTGGGGTATATCAAAGCGATGGGCAACCGTCCGCCCCAGTCCTTGATTATGGCCCCCTGTTCCCTCTCGAGAACGCCCTTAAGTTCGGCGATTCGTTTCCAACTCATGGTTATTAAAGTATACGTTAGCCTGGGCCGCATGTCAAACGGCGCTTGCGCGGCGGGTGCATTTCTCTTTCGGGGCAGGTTTTTCACCGCAGCGGCCGACCGCTGCCGTGCCCTGAGCCCGTCCCGAGCGGAGTCGAGGGACGGAGCCGAAGGGCTGCGCCCTGAGCGGAGACGAAGGGTGTCGGCCTACGGCGGGCAGGGCTTGTCCTGAGCCCCGCCGAAGGGCCTGTCCTGAGCCCCGCCGAAGGGCTGCCCGCCGCTACGTCAGGGCAAACCTCTGTAGGCGCAGCATGCTGCGCTCCTACAGGGTGCGAACTCGCCCCAGAAGTGAAATACACCCTGAGCAGCGGGTGTATTTCCTCTTGGTTCAAATGACCCTCCTCCTGATCTTGCGGAGTTGTACTCCGCGAGCGGAGGGTCTGTCCCGCAGTTGCACTGCGGGACAGGGAAAGATCAGAAAGAGAATATAACTAAAACCACGGGAGGGTGAGAAATGGGAGGTGTGTTATGGGGACGCACCGCTAGGTG
>JACIWR010000375.1 GCA_014360845.1 Anaerolineae bacterium | reverse complement strand
GACCGAGGCGCAGGGCTCGGTCGGGAGACCCGCGCCCAACAGTAGGGGCGAACGGCCGTTCGCTCCTACTTATCGGCCAGGGCAGCGATGCCGGGCAGCGTCTTGCCCTCCAGAAACTCCAGGGATGCGCCACCGCCGGTGGAGATGTGGGTCATCTTATCAGCCAGGCCGGCCTGATACACGGCAGCCACGGAGTCCCCGCCGCCGATGATGGTCATGGCATCGAGTTCGGCCAGGGCTTTGGCAATCTCCACCGTGCCCGTGGCGAACTTCGGGAATTCGAACACGCCCATGGGGCCGTTCCAGACCACAGTCTTGGCCCCGGCCAGTTTTTCTTTGAACAGGCTCACCGTTTGCGGGCCGATGTCGAGGATGCGCCAGCCGGCGGGCACGGCGTCCACACCGACGACTTGGGATTGCGCATCGGCGGCGAAGGCGTCGGCGACGACGGCGTCCACGGGCAGCACCAGCTTACCCTGGGATCGGGCCAGCATTTCCCGCGCTGTGTCCAGGCTCTCGTCCTCCACCAGCGACTCGCCCACGTCGTAGCCCTGCGCTTTGAAGAAAGTGTTGGCCATGCCCCCGCCGATGAGCAGCACGTCCACCTTGCCCAGCAGGTTCTCGATGACCCCGATTTTGTCGGAAATCTTGGCTCCACCCAGGATGGCTACGAAAGGATGTTCCGGGGCTTCCAGGGCCTTGCCCAGGAACTCGATTTCTTTCTCCAGGAGGAAGCCGGCCACGGCCGGCAGGTAATGAGCCACCCCTTCGGTAGAGGCGTGAGCGCGGTGCACGGCGCCAAAGGCGTCGTTGACGAAGATCTCGCCCAACGAGGCCAACTGGCGGGCGAACTCGGGGTCGTTTTTGGTCTCCTCGGGGTGAAAACGGGTGTTTTCCAGGAGAAGAACCTGTCCTGGTTGCATCTTCTGCACCAGAGCTTGTACCTGCGGGCCGACACAATCGTCGGCGGTGAGCACTGGCTGGCCCAGGAGTTCGCTCAGTCGCGCGGCCACGGGGGCCATGCGCAGTTCTTCTTTGACCTGGCCTTTGGGCCGTCCCAGGTGCGACATCAAAATCACCCTCGCGCCGTTATCCACCAGATAGCGGATGGTCGGTAAGGCGGCGCGGATGCGGGTGTCGTCGGCGACTTGGCCCTCGGCCAGCGGCACGTTGAAGTCCACGCGCACCAGCACCCGCTTGTCCCGCACGTCTACATCACGCACGGTCTTTTTGTTCATGCCTCACTCCTTATGGTAGAAGGTTGGAAGGGTGAAAATGTATACCCTTCCAACCTTCCAGACTTCCAACTCTACAGGCCCTTATCCGCGAGGTACTTCACCAGGTCGGCACAGCGTACAGCATAGGCCCACTCGTTGTCGTACCAGGACACGACCTTAACCATAGTGCCGCCCATCACCATACAAGAGGCAGCGTCAATGATGGAGGAGCGAGGATCGCTTTTGAAGTCCATAGAGACCAGGGGCTCCTCGCACACTCCCAGGATGCCTTTCATGGGGCCAGCGGCGGCTTCCTTGAAAGCCGCGATCATTTCCTCGAGGGTCGTGGACTTTTCCACCTCGGCCACGAAATCCACCACGGATACGGTGGCTGTAGGCACACGCATGGCCATACCGTCGAACTTGCCTTTGAGCTCTGGAATGACCAGGGCTACAGCTTTGGCCGCACCAGTGGTAGTGGGGATGATGTTCAGGGCGGCAGCGCGGGCGCGGCGCAGGTCCTTGTGGGCCAAATCGAGGATGCGCTGATCGTTGGTATAAGCGTGGATGGTGGTCATCAGGCCACGAACGATGTGGAAATGGTCGTTGATCACTTTGGCCGCCGGAGCCAGGCAGTTGGTAGTGCACGAGGCGTTGGAAATGATGTGATGCTTGGCTGGATCGTACATACCCTCGTTGACCCCTAGCACGATGGTGATGTCTTCTTGCTTGGCCGGCGCGCTGATGATAACTTTTTTGGCACCCGCCTGGATGTGCATGGCAGCTTTAGGCCCTTCCCTGAAGACACCAGTGGACTCGAGCACGACCTCCACTCCCAGGTCCCCCCAGGGCAGTTTGGAGGGGTCTCTCTCGGCGAGCACCTTCAGGCGGTGGCCGTTGACCACTATGTCGCCACCCTCCACCTCTACTGTGCCTGGGAAGCGGCCATAGTTAGAGTCGTACTTGAGCAGATGGGCGTTGGTTTGAGCATCGAATAGGTCGTTGATAGCTACGACTTCGATCTCGTCCGGATAGAAGTCTAGCATGGCTTTAAAGGCCTGTCGTCCGATGCGTCCGAATCCGTTGATTCCGACTTTCACACTCATTGTTTGTTCCTCCTTCAGAAGTTAGTGTGTAAGATTTGTGAAATAGATTCTAACTGCGGGCCGTAAGCTTTTTCGTGACGACCCCGTATCAGCAGGGATGTCATTCTTGCTTCGCGAGTCTCGCTTGGCGAAGGGCCTCACCTCCTCGTGTGCGTTTCGTAAAAAGCCATCAGTTCGCGGGCAAGCTTGTGCGGGTCGTGACGCCAGGGATTGTCTTCGTCAATCAAATCCGCTTCCCAGACCTGATAGCTTTTCCCAGAATCGTAACTTAAAGGCACGGGGTCAATTTCGGGGTGTTCGGCCAGCGACGGCGGTCGGCGGCAATTGGCCAGCACGTGGGGGAACACTCCGCGGCCCACATGTCGCTCCAGGGCGGCTACGTGATCGCCCACGGTGAACCCGTCCGTCTCGCCGGGCTGATTGGCCACGTTACAGACGAAAACCTTTAGAGCGCGTGAAGCGCGAACGGCCTTGGCGATGTCTTCGACCAGCAGATTGGGCAGCACGCTGGTGAACAGGCTGCCTGGTCCGGCGACGATCAAATCGGCGTCCAAAACGGCCCGTATGGCTTCCGGGTAAGCGCGCACCCCATCCGGTTGCAGAAATACGCGCTCTATGGGCAGGTCGGCGGCGGTGATCTGCGATTCTCCCTGGACCCAGTCAGGGCCGGTCGGGCCTTCACTGCGCAGGTCGGCGCAGAGGGTGACGTTTTGCAGTGTGGAGGGTAGGATGCGCCCCCGCACGGCCAGCACGCGGCTGGACTCCAAAATCGCTCGCTCAAAGCTGCCCGTGATCTGTGCCATGGCCGCGATGAACAGATTGCCGAAGCTATGTCCATCCAGCCCCTGTCCTTCTCCAAAGCGGTACTGGAAAAGTTGCACAGTCAGGTCTTCGGCGTCGGCCAGGGCGGCTATGCAGTTGCGAAAGTCGCCCGGAGGAAGCACTCCCAGTTCGCGCCGCAGGCGTCCGGAGGATCCCCCGTCGTCGGCGACGGTGACGATGGCTGTGATGCGGGTAGTGTGTTCCTTGAGGCCGCGTAGCAGGGTCGAAAGGCCGGTTCCTCCCCCCAGAGCCACTACTTTTGGCCCCCGTTCCCGCTGGCGGTGGCGGTAGAGGGTATCCACGACGCTGGGTTGGCCGGGGCGGATGAAGGGCATTAGTAGCGAGCGACTCAGTTGTATCATGGCCACCAGCACGCCACTTAAGCCCGTTAAGCCGAAGAGCAGAGCCCTTCCCCAGCGGGGAATGAATTGCAAAGTAAGGTAATAGACCAGGGGCGGAAATGTCCAGGTGGTGTAAATATCGCGCAGCAGGTAGCCGAAACCCAGGCTGATCAGGGTGATACTGATCAGCAGCAAGATTAACCAGCGCTTTATGCCCAAGCCAGGATAAAGCCACTTTGTGCTCGACTCGCTTTTGAGTCGCTCTATAATCCGTTTATTCATGTTTCTTAACGGACTCTACGAATCTGACCCGCGGTTGATTCTTTAGTAGCGCTCTTTTCGCCGGGAGGATTTAAGCCGACGTCGGACACGACGCGAAGACCAGAGAACTACGCCGCGCACCATGGCTAGAATGCCCAGCAAGATGAAGATTCCCACTGCCAGCCCGGCCCCGTAGCAGAAGGCCCGCCCCAGTTTACCGGCCGAGATGCCGATGAGCGTCTCGTCCTCGACGGGGCGTGTCGGTTGTGGGCGGGAAGGGGAGGGGGTGGATGTAGGCCGTGGTGTAGCCGTGGGTGGCTGTTCGATGACCACGGTTGGCGTGGGCGGCAGAGGGGTAGGCGTGGGCAAAGGTGTCGGGGTAGCCTCTGGGGTAGGAGTCTCCGTCGGCTGGCGGTTGGCA
>JACIWR010000374.1 GCA_014360845.1 Anaerolineae bacterium | reverse complement strand
CCCTTTTTCACCGCAGAGAACGCCGAGACTTCGCTGAACGGTTACATCAAGGCGATAGCTCCAAATCACCCAATTCATAAAGGATGGCCGTGGCGGCCACCAGACCCGCCGTCTCCGCGCGCAGGATGCGGGGCCCCAACGTCACCGGGTGGATTTTATACCTCTGAGCCAGATTCACCTCCTCGGCGGTGAAGCCGCCCTCCGGCCCGATGAAGAGGTTGATGGAAAAGGGGCGGGAGGGGGCGGTTTCGTCGCCCTCGCGCAGGAGCGATTTCAGACTGGCCTCGGCTTCTTCCCAGGGTAGAATCGAGAGGCCACCGCTGAGTCCGGCCCGCTCGCAGGCGGCGGCGAAGAGCATGGCCGGCTGGATGACTGGCAGGAGGCCCCGATGCGCCTGTTCCGCCGCCTCCAAAACGATCCGGCGCCAGCGGGCCAGCTTCTTGCTCACTGCGTCCACATCGGCGATGACGCAGCGACTGCTGACCACCGGCACAAACTCGACAATGCCTAGCTCGGTGCCTTTTTGCAGGGCGAACTCGAAGCGATTGCCTTTCAGTACCCCCTGGTAGAGAGTGATTTTGGTGCGCGGTTCGCCCCTGGCCAGAGATTTGCCCAGCGTATGCCCCTCCACCCGGTTCCTGCTCACCTCCGTGAGCTCCACTTGCCATTCCCAGCCAGAGTTGTCCAGCACGAGGATGTGATCGCCAGGGCGGAGGCGCAAGACGTTGCAAATCTGGTGGACAATAGCTCCGCTAAGAGTGACCCTGTGTCCTTGAATCTGCTCCGGCTGGATGAAAAAGCGGTGCATCGCTGCCCTTACCCTTTCCGCCCCAGAAGCGATACCCAATCCCGCTCGACCAGGCGCTCCACGATGGTTACCCCCCGGTGGCGCAGGGCCTCCTCCACGGCTGGGGCCTGGTCCTCGATAATCCCGGCGGTGACGATGAAAGCTCCCGGCTTCAGATGATCGAGCAAGCCCTGAGCGATAAGCTCTATGATGACCCGGGCCAGGATGTTCACCAGCACCAGGTCGAACTGGCCTGTCACCTCCGCCAGCGAGCCTTGAACGACGGTGACTTGCTCCTGTACCTGGTTGGAGTGCACGTTGTCTTGTGCTACTTTCACGGCGGTGGCATCGGTATCCAGGGCCAGAACCGCTTGCGCACCGAGTTTGGCCGCGGCGATGGCCAGTATTCCTGACCCGGTGCCCAGGTCCAGCACGGACATGCCCGGACGGAGACGCTTTTCCAGGGCCAGCAGACACTGGCGGGTGGTGGGATGGAGTCCGGTGCCAAAGGCCATGCCGGGGTCCAATTCGATCACTATCTCGTGGGGAGCGGGGGAATAGCCCAGCCACGTGGGTTTAATCACCAGTCGCTGGCCGACGTGTAGCACGGTGAATTGCTCGCGCCAGGCGGTAGCCCAATCCTTTGGCAATAGCTCCCGAATTTGGGGGGCAGGAATGGGGTAAATCTGACTGAGATGCCAAAGGCCATCTTCCAGGCGCTGGCGCGAGTCCTCACCGTCCTCTGTGGCGGGCAAATAGGCTTTGACCAGCACTATCGGGGTGACGGGTGCACTTTGCTCGGGTTCTGGCGATCTCTGTTCGATGACCGCCCCGCCCTGCCCGTAGCGGTTGAACAACTCATACACCGCCTCGGCGGCTTCGCCGTCTACTTGCACGCTGATTTCCCACCAGCGAAGTTCGCTCATGAGCGAATCCATTTGAGCTTTTCGACCTGTGCAGTTAAGTACGTGTTTCAGCGGATGCGGCGGGGCATGGCCTTACTCAGTCCTGCAGCCCCGCGCGGATTGGGGCTAACTGCACAGCTTGAAGATTTTTCGCGATCGGTCCGCGGGTAACTCATTGTCCTTGCAGCACAGCCACGATAGTCTCGCCGAACTCGGTAGCGGCCTCCGGGCCATTGCCGGTGATGATCAGGCCATCACGCACCACGGATTCCTCCCCCGTGCAGGTGGCCTGTCCTTCTTGAACCATGGCGATCGCATCGGGAGAGGGGAACACCGTCGCCTGCTTTCCGTCCAGCACGCCGGCTTTGGCCAGGGTGACCGGAGCGAGACAGATGGCGGCCAGTACTTTCTCCTGGGCGACGGCTTCCTGGGCGATGCGATGCGCCGTCGGCTCGTCCCAATACACAGGTGACCCGCTGCCACCGATGAAGATGATGGCGTCGTAGTCAGCCACGGTCACATCGCCGATGGTGAGATCGGGTTGCACTTTGAGCTGGTCGGGGGCCATGCTCACCGCTTCCTCCAGGGTGGTGCTGGCCACGACCGCTGTGTAGCCGGCTTCTTCCAGGACGCGCCGGGTCTCGCTGTACTCCCACGGCTGGAAGTCTTGCGGAGCGATGATCAGCAATACCCGCATCGTCGCCGCCGGTTGGGGAGGAGCGGTTGGAGGCGGGGTAGCTGTTGCTGGAGCTTCGGGCTGGGGTGTGGGAGTCGGAGTTGGTGCTGGTGGTTCCGTGGCCGGAGGCACAGGCGTATAGGTCTCCGTTGCTGTGGCAGGGATAGAGGTCGGTTCAGGAGGAGGTGTCGCACAGCTTGCGAAGAGAGCTATCATCAAACTGGCGACGAGTAGCGTTAGGGAGCTTTTTTTCATGTCTGGTCCTCCGGATCTTATCTCGCGGTGTTGACCACCGGGCGGGCTGAGTCCCTCGACAATGCCAGATTCGCAGATGCCGCTTTCACTCGGTGTCATTCTGAGGAGCGTAGCGACGAAGAATCTCGTTCGTGGTCAGCAGGGTGCCCTGACTCACCAGGAACGAGACCCTTCGCTTCGCTCAGGGTGACATGACCTCTTGACATCGCCAAGGTCCTCACCAGCCAAGCACTTCGCGCAAATGGTCCAAAAGCCCTTTTTCCTCTTGAGGGATTACCTCTCGGCCAAGGGTCTTAGACAGCTCTTTAAACAACTTCTTCTGCTCAGGGGTCAGTTTGGTAGGAATGGATACTCTGACCACCACCAATTGGTCTCCACGTCCGTTGCCCCGCAAGTGGGGTACCCCCTTGCCCCGCAGACGGAATACCTCACCGGTCTGCGTCCCGGCGGGAATTACCAGCTCCTCCTCCCCATCAACGGTGGGCACTTTTATCTTATCGCCCAGCGCGGCCTGAGCCACGTTTATGGCCAGCTCGAGGATGATGTCGCTGTCCTGGCGGCGGAAGTAGGGGTGAGGCTTTACGTTCAGCACCACATAGAGGTTACCCGGCGGGCCGCCGTAAATGCCGGCCTCGCCCTCCCCGGCCAGGCGAATCTGAGTGCCGTTGTCCACACCGGGTGGAATTTTGACCGTGAGATGCCGCGTCTTTCGTACTCGCTTCTGCCCCTGACATTCAGTACACGGGGTGATGATGACCTCGCCCTCGCCCCGGCAGCGCGGGCAGGTGGTCACATTCACGAAGGAGCCCAGGATGGACTGTTGCACACGGCGCACTTCGCCAGTGCCGTTGCACTGAGGGCAGCGGGTGGGAGTGGTTCCCGGTTCCGCGCCACTACCCCGGCAGCGTGGACACGTTTCGGCGCGGGGGATCTCCAGCTCTTTCTCGCAGCCGAAGACGGCTTCTTCGAAGGAGATCGTCAGATCGTAGCGCAAATCCGCGCCCCGCCGAGGAGTACGCCGGGCGGTGCGCGGTCGCGTGGCACCGAAGAAGCTCTCAAAAATCTCGTCAATGCCGCCGAAAGGCCCAAAGCCACCGAATCCGGCGAAATCCTCAAAACCACCGCCCTGCAATCCGGCATGACCGAAGCGGTCGTAGCGGGCCCGTTTCTCGGCGTCGCTGAGCACTTCGTAGGCCTCGTTCACTTCTTTGAAACGCTCTTCGGCCTCTTTGTTGCCCGGATTGACATCGGGGTGGTATTGACGGGCCAGGCGACGATAAGCTTTCTTTATCTCTTGCTGACTGGCGTTCCTACTAACTCCTAAGACCTCGTAATAATCACGCTTCCCGTTCATCTACCAACGCTCTGCCTTTGTAGTGGTTTGGTTTGCGATTTCAACTCCCCAACTCTCATCTCTTCACTTGTTCCGGCTTGCTCTATTTACCGGTTGCAAGATTCCTCGATATCAATCATCGTGGTGCCCGGCAAATACTCCTTGACCACGGGCCGGCTCACTTGTGAGAGCTTGTACATGACTTGTCGGATGCGATGCGCTTCGCGTTCGATGGCCTTCA
>JACIWR010000373.1 GCA_014360845.1 Anaerolineae bacterium | reverse complement strand
CAGATAAATCTCCTTAAGGCCGTGTTCCTCTACGTAACGTTGCAGGCCTGGCAGGTCTTGCCCCCAGTCCAGATTGGAATCCACGAGCCAGCGATAGCCGTTGGATGAGCCGCCGGCCAGCTCATTGAAGTAGGTCAGATAATCGGGATAAATCAACACAGCGCTGATCAGGTACCAGGCCGCCAACAGACCACCCACGACTTGTTTCAAGTTCAAGGTTCCGGGTTTCGGGTTCAAGGTTCCGGGTTTCGAGTTCAAGATTCGAGGTTTGGCGTCTGCAAGCAGGAACTTGGAACTTATCCGCTGAGAGACATAGACGAAGGCGAAGGGCAGCGCAGGCAGCAGATGTCGGTAACCGATGTTGAGATGGCTGAACAGGTTCACGCCGAAGAAGGCGGCCATGGGAATGAGCAAAAACAGGTCCCGGTTCCACGCCCGGCGGCGCAGGGTCGAGATGAGGCTGGCGGCGAGGAGGAGCAGAGTGGGCAACGGGGTCTTGACCAGAAACGCCAGCGGGAAATAGTACCACCATCCTGTGGTGGAGTAGCGCCCCAGCAGGAAGGCAGGATTGCCCCCCTCGGTGCGCTGTAAGATGGCCCGCACCCCGTTCAGGTAAGACGGGGCCGGCAGGGGGAGCCCGCCCGGGCTCAGCGGACCTATCTCGAAGCCGTACACTGCCCACAGGCTGAGGGCGGCGAGGGCGAAAATCGCCAGCAAGGTGATGAGAGGGCG
Organism: Anaerolineae bacterium; assembly: GCA_014360845.1. GTDB lineage: Bacteria > Chloroflexota > Anaerolineae > JACIWR01 > JACIWR01 > JACIWR01. Next base: position 3,506 of record JACIWR010000373.1, on the reverse strand, counting down.
TGGTGTTTTATGGGTGATAGCCTGGTAAAAGGCCATCAGAGCGAAAAGGGGGATCAAAAGCAGGGCGGAGAATTTGGCCGTCAGGGCCAGGCCCAAGGCGATGCCGGCCAATATAACGTTGCCCCAATGTCTCAGCACCTGCTCGCCCAGGTGAGGGGCCTGGCGTCCCCAAACCCGCCACAGGGTGTAGAGGGCGAGGAAAACAAAAAAGGTCACCCCCAGATCGGTGGTCACCAGGCGCGTGTGGGCCAGGATGTTGGGATCGCAGACGAGGAGAAAGAGGGCCAGGAGACCCGCCCTCTCTCCCCCCATTTCACGGGCCCAGCGGTAGAGCAGGGCTCCCAACAGCAGACCCAGGGCCATCACCAGCAATCGGGAGAGGAAGACGATACACTCTACCTGGTGAGCATTGGCCTGCCAGAGGAACTGATCGGCGAAGACGTACCAGGCTCCATTTTGCCACGAAGGGTGTTCCAATGGCAGTTCCAGTTGTGGACAAAGAAGCAAAGGCAGGGCGCTCAAGGTGTTGACCAGAGGGGGATGTTCCACACTCAGGCGCAGGTCGCCGGTGAGCAGATACGCTGCCCCACGAGCGATGTGATTCTGCTCGTCCATGGTGGGCGACTTGAGGCGGGCGCTGCCCAGGGCCAGGGCGAACATCATGAGCAACAGGGCAACGGCGATACAATTGACTATATGCTTGCGGTTCATAACTTCCTCTTGGCCTCATTGGCCTCAGTCTCGCCGGGCCGAGGGCCATCGCCTGGCGCTGCTACTCGGCGACTTCTACCGGGGCGAGCAGCAAACGGTCGGCTGGCGCAGGGCCTTCCCAGTGAATTTGCAACCTGGGACCATCCGGCGGGACGTACCAACCTATCTCCGGGTAATAAACCCCTTGTGGGGGGAGGGTCAGCGGGTGCCATTGGACGATGATGTCGCCGGCTTGCCAGCGGTCTGGGGGTGAGCCGAGGCCGTCGTAACCGGCGACCACGTGCTGTTCGGCATCCAGGAGATGCATGAAGGTGCGCAAGGGGGGCGGTGTGGGTTGTAAAGCGCGCCAAAAAGTGATCAACCCGGCCTCTCCGCCAGGGGTGAGCTCTCCAAACCATTGATAGCCCAGGAATGCCACCGTGTTGTTGAAATTGACGGGCGGTGACAGATTCCACCGACTGCTGCTGTCCGTGGGGTGGGCGGCGATGGCGGCAGCAGTCCATGAGGGTGACTCCGCTTTCACGCGAAGCGTGCTCAGGTCGAGGGCGTAAGCGATGAAGGAGGGCCGATTTTCTGTGGTGAGGGGGCCTTGGGCCAGTCTGTCGGCTTCGCTTAGCGCCCATTCCTGCAGGGCCGGGGTGAAGGGGGTGATGTCGAGCACGATCAGGCGGGCGGTATCTGTGCCAGCGGGCAGGATCACCGTCTGACGCAGGTCGGCCCAGCGCACGGTCAGGTCCCGGCGGCGCAGTGTACAGGCCTGTGTCCAGGGGTCCACATCGTGCACCGAAAGGCCGGCCATGATCACCGGGCTGGTGTCTTCAACGGCATCCAGATAGCGGAAGGCTTCGGTCATGCTGCTCTGAAAGGTGAAGCGCACGTTGGCTTGCTGCGGCCAATCCAGCAGGTAGTCCCGAAAAGTCCAGCCAGCTTCGACCAGGAGCATGGCAACCAGCAAAGCCAGCAAATAAGGGCGGGCCCGGGTTGACCAGCGTCGTTCTGCCCATTGCCAAAGCTGCTGCGCGGCCACGCCCAGGAGAGCCAGGGCAGCGGGTACTGCTCCCAAAGTCCGCGGCCAACTGGGCGCGTCCGCGGTGACCAGGCTGGGCAGGAGGCCCGCGCCCAACCAGAGGAGACACAGGGTGTAGCGCGGCTCTCGCCAGCGCCATAGGGCCAGGGCCACGCCGAGGTAAAACAGCAGAGCGCCCAGCGGTTCCATGAAAACCGGGCGGTGGGCCACGTTTACCTGCCAGTACGGCTCACCGCGCACCTGCCACATGCCCAACAGGGCCACGACGTTTTGCAGGATCGGGCGGGGATTGCCCAGCCGCAGTTGACGCAGAGGCTCGTCCACCTGACTGGTGCGCTCTTCCAGTTCCGGATGAGCGGCCAGGTACAGGAAGAGGGGAGAAGCCACGATGACCATGACCACGAAGAACAGCAAAAGAGCTGACCAGCGACCTCGTAGCCGGTGGCGGTGGAAGAGCAGCAGGTAGAGGGCGAAAGCGGCGAAGAAGATCGGCAGCGCTCGGCTGGCCATGTAAGTGTAGAGGCTGAGTCCGGCCAGCACCCCGCCGCCCGCGAACCAAAGCCAGGGCGGAACTGGTCTGCGATGCGGGAGGGCGGAGACCCGCTGGTGGAGCCCCCGCCAGAGGCAATAGACGCTGGTGCACCACAGCATGGGGAGCATGTTTAAGCGCAGGCCCAGCCGGTTGAAAAAGAGCGACCAGACCAGCACGGCCATACCTCCGGCCGTCACCAGGGCTACCAGCCTATCGAACATGTGACGCATCAACACGTAAGCGGTGGCTATGCCCAACAGGCCGAACATCGGGGCCCAGAAGCGTACTCCCAGCCAGTTAGGGCCGAACAGGGCCAGGGATACGGCCATGAAGTACGAGAACAGCGGTTCATGACCAAAGCTGCCTTGCTCCGCGAAGTATAGCCCCATGTGCCCCTGCAAGACGCCGTCGGCAATACGCCAACTGATGACCTCGTCGTGTTCCAGGCCGCGGGGGGCGTCGCCCAAGGCCCACAGCCGAAAGAAGGCCGCTATCAAGAAAATGACGATGATGGCTGCCCATTCCCAGTGGGGGATATGCCTGCTCGCTCGATCTGGTGATTTGTCAATCGGCATGTGTGGTGGTCTCTCCTCCCAAGAAAGTCAGGGGGTAACTGCTCAGGCTGGCGGTTGAAACCGCACCATAGAGCCTAGGGCTGGCTGCCCGCCTGCGCGGACAGGGTCGTCCACGCCGGTGGACGCCGGTCGAAGGCCTTCAGAGGCGATTTATGAACTTTCAGAAAATAATCGGGGTATCGCCTCCGGCCTCGCCTGGGGCTCGAAGCCCCAGGCTGAGCGGCGGAAGAGCGCTGCAAGCGCCCTAAACGACCGTTCGACCGCACCAATAGCCCGCCTTCAGCGGGCTTGGGCTGCTCAGCCCTGAGCCCTCGGCCTGAACCGCGCCGAAGGCTTCAGCTCGGGGCGGCCGGGCGATTTCTATACCCGAAACTAGCTACCCAACAGTTTTGCCCAAGTGTCGCTGCGCAGGGTGCAAGAGGCCCCGAAGCAGCCTCGCGGCCACGAGGAAGCATCCTGAGCGGAGCGCAGCGGAGTCGAAAAAGCATCCTGAGCGGAGCGCAGCGGAGTCGAAGGATGCGGGGCTCGCTCTTTCGTCATCCTTCGACTACGTTCGTCCCTCCGCTGCCGCTTCGGGACTCACTCCGCTCAGGATGACTACTGCCCCAAGGGTGGCGCGGAGCACCTTTCTGCAATGGCATCTTCAAACTGTCAGGTGACT
>JACIWR010000372.1 GCA_014360845.1 Anaerolineae bacterium | reverse complement strand
CCGTCCCGGGGACGTTCCATGCGGCAAGACGCTGTCTTTTGCGCGGTTTTCTCAGCCGAGACGCCCCCGGGACGGGGGCTACGAGCCTGGGGAGGACAGTGCGCCTGCTAGCCTGAGTAGTAACGTCTAGGCGCAGTGAAACGGGTGCGACGCACTTCTCAAGTGCGTCGCACCTGCGATGACGCCGACGCGCCTCAGGCCGCCCGGCGCCGCCAGCGTCGCGGGGAAAACACGGCCGCGGCGAAGAAGATCAAAGTGGACAGCAAAACGATCGTCGCCCCCGATGCGGTGTTCAGCCAATAAGAAAGCAGCAAACCACCGAGGGTAGAGCCGACACCGAACACGACCGACAGGGCCATCATCCGCCGGAAATCCTCGGTCAACTGATAGGCGGCTGCCGCCGGGGTGACGATCAGCGCCGAGACCAGGACGATACCCACCACTTTGATCGAAACCACCACCGTCACAGCGATAAGCCCCAGAAGCAAAAAGTAAATCTTCTCCGCCGGCACGCCGGTCACCTCGGCCATCTCCGGGTCGAAAGTGATAAACAACAACTCCTTAAAGAAAAGCCCGACCACGGTCAGCACCAACGCCCCTAACCCGGCTGTAGCCCACACATCCTGCGGGGTCACGGCCAGTATGCTGCCAAACAGATACCCAAACAAATCCACATTGTAACCGCGCATCACCCCGATGAGCAAAATCCCCAGGGCCATGGTCGAGGCGAAGAAAATGCCCACAGCCGTATCCTCTTTAATCTGACTCCGCCGCGAAGCCAGTCCAATCCCCCAGGCCGTCAGCAGACAGAAGATCACCGCCGTCACCACCGGATTCACACCGAGCAGGAACCCTATCGCCACCCCGCCGAAACTGGCGTGCGCGATGCCGGCCCCGATAAACGACAACCCTTTCAGCACGACGTAGACACCGATCACCGCGCATAACGCACCGACAAGGACTCCGGCAACGAGGGCACGCTGCATAAAAGTATAACTCAGAAGCTCTAACATCTTCTTCCACCTCTATTCCGCCGAAGGCTTTTGAAACGACTCATGCGTATGGTGCGGGCCCGAGGTGGAATTGGTAACATTGGGAGAGACGACGACCATGTGCGACACGGGCCCATGTCCAAAGAACATCGCTTCCGGCCCGTACATGCAGGACAACACGTTCTCCTCGATTTCATCGGGACGACCATGCACCACTACCCGACGGTTGACACAGGCCACCATGTCCACGTAAGTGGCCACTACCCCCACATCGTGGGAAACGACCAGGATGGTAATCCCTTCATCGTGCAGACCGTGCAGCAACTCGTATAAGCTTTCCGTCGCCGCCACGTCCACCCCGGTAGTCGGCTCGTCCAGCAACAGCAACTCGGGCTCGTTAGCCAGGGCCCGGGCCAGAAAAACCCGCTGCCGCTGTCCGCCGGAAAGCCGCGCCAGGGGTCTGTCGGCCAGGTCGGCGATGCCCACCCGCTCCATCGCACGCCAGGCCGCCTGCCTATCGGTGGCCGAAGGACGCCGCACCAGCCCGATGCGTCCATAGCGCCCCATCAGCACCACCTCGGCCACGCGCACGGGAAAGTTGAGGTCCACCGACAGCACCTGTGGCACGTAACCGATACGTTGCCTGTCGCCGTTCAGCTCCCAGGGCGCTTTGCCGAAGACGCGCACCCGACCTCGCAGTGGGCGCATCATGCCGAGAATCGTCTTCAACAGAGTGGTCTTCCCCGCCCCATTGGGGCCGAGGATGGCCATAAAAGCCCCGGCAGGCACCGTCAGATTCACATCCTCCAGCGCCACCAGGTCCTGATAAGCTACCGTCACATCCTCCAAAAGAATAACCGGTTCTTTCTCCATGGCTCTCACCAACCTTCCCTTTTACCGCGCCCTCGCTAAGTATCTTCTCAATAATTTGGGGTAGGGGCAGGTCTTGCACCTGCCCGCCTGGGCGACCGCAAGGATTCGCCCCTACATTTTGAGAAGATACCTCGCTAATCAACGGCGAACTCAGCCACCAGAAAAGTGTGATCCGAAGGGCGCTCAGCGCGCCGGGCCTCGACGTCAATCCAGGCCCCCGTGCACTGCCGTGCCAGAGGCTCCGTAGCCCAAATGTGATCCACCCGCCAGCCAATCTTGCGCTCCAGGGCGTTGCGTACTCGATAATCCCAGAAGGTATATTGCTCCGCCTCCTGGGGATGATGCAGGCGAAAGACATCCACAAAACCCCACTCTCTCACCCGTTCCAAAGCCGCCCGCGCCTCGGGGTGAAAATCCACGTGATCCTTGAGGCGCTTGGGATCGTGTACGTCTATGGGTTCGGGGGCGACGTTGAAATCACCCATCCAAAGCAGGGGGTCCTGGGGCGAGTAGTGACGCTCGAACAAGGCCCGCAACCGCGCCAGCCACTCCAATTTGTACTGGAAATGGGGCGAATCGGGAGAACGCCCCTGAGGGACGTAGGTATTGACCACGGGGATGCCCCCAATCACCGCCCGGATGAGGCGCGCCTCGTCGGGCTCCCCGCCGTCATCGAAGCCAAAGACCACTTCCTGAGGCTCCTCCCGGCTGGCAATGGCCACGCCAGCATAAGCCTTTTGTCCCCGAAAGACGATGTGGTACCCTATCTCCTCGAAAGGAGCTGCCGGGAAGTCGGCATCCTGCACTTTCGTCTCCTGGAAGCAAAGCACGTCGGGAGATTCGCGCTGCATCCACTGCAGTACCAGCTCCAAACGACTGCGAATCGAATTGACGTTGAAAGTAGCCACTTTCATGCTCCGTCCCTCCATCTCTCACCAGGCGCTCACTGCAGCGCTTTTGCCATCTGTTCGAGGTTGTAGCGCATCATGTCCAAATAGCTGAAATCCGGGGGGTCGCCCAAGGGGTTCAGAAAAAGCACCTCCGCTCCACTTTCGGCAGCGATCACTTCCGCCGCTTTGGAGGAAAGCTGCGGCTCGGCGAAGATGGCCCTGGCACCAATGGCCCTGGCCGTGTTCACTATCTCGGCCACTTCTGCTGGCGACGGCTCCCGGCCCGGCGTGGTCTCGATCACGGCGGCCTGCTCCAGGCCATAACGTCGCGCGAAGTATATCCACGCCGGATGGAAAGCGATGAACTTGCGGCTGGAGAAAGTCGCCACCTTATCGCGAATTTCCTGATCCAGGGCCTCCAGCTCCGCAAGATATGCCTCAGCATTGGCCTGATAGACGGCTGTGCCTTCCGGGTCGGCCTGGACCAGGGCGTCACGGATGCTCTGCACCTGATGCATGGCGTTGATGGGGTCCAGCCAGACATGGGGATTACCCCCACCGTGATCGGGGTCGCCTTCCTCAATCTCCAGCCCTTGCGAGGTATAGACCACGATCAAATCGGGGTTATTGGCCGCGCTGATGGCCTCATCGGCCCAGAACTCGAGGCCAACCCCGTTCAGCACCAGCACACGGGCCTTACTCAGCACCTGCAACTGCGCCGGGGTCAGCTCGTAGGTATGGGGACTGGACCCCGGCGGCACCAGCAACTCCACCCGCACCCGCTCACCCCCCACCTGCCGGCTGAAGTCGTACAAAGGGGCGATGCTGGCCGCCACGAGCAAGCGATCATCGTTCATCGTGGCGGATTGGTCCCCACGCCCGCTGCATCCGGCCAGCAACATTGCCAGCGTGACCATGACCGCCAGAGCCAGCTCCCACAAGGTTTTTCTCACAGTCATCACTTACTCCTCCTGGCAAGCCGGACAGGTGCCGAACAGTTCTAGCCAATGCTCCTCAATGACGAATCCCGTACTACGAGACACGCGCTCCAGCAAAGGGCTGAGATCACAACCCTCGAACTCGGTCACCTCGCCGCATTTCCGGCATATCAGGTGGTGGCTGTGCCCCTGACTGACCGGCGCAAAACTGTGGCACCCCTGTTCGAGGTGCACACGCTGCACCAGCCCCAGTTCGCATAAGATGTCCAACGTGCGATACACGGTGGTCAGGCCCAGGGCGGGGCAGCGTTGCCTGGCCCGTTGATAGACCTCCAGTGGCCTCCAGTGGGCGTTTCGCTCCGCCAACACCTGAAGCACTGCCCGCCTTTGGCGCGTGATTTTGTACCCGGCTGAGCGCAACTGCTCGCTCCACGCCATCACTATGGCTTCCATAATGTCTCTTCCTAAATGAAAATATTTTTCAATTAAATTATACCACAGCCCCTATCCCGCGTCAACTCTGATGATGGGGACCGTCACGAGTT
>JACIWR010000371.1 GCA_014360845.1 Anaerolineae bacterium | reverse complement strand
CGTCCCGGGGACGTTCCATGCGGCAAGATGCTGTCTTTTGCGCGGTTTTCTCAGCCGAGACGCCCCCGGGACGGGGGCTACGAGCCTGGGGAGGACAGTGCGCCTGCTAGCCTGAGTAGTAACGCCTTGGGGTTGAATTCGAGCTATGGGCCGCAGCGGTGACGCGTTCTTCCCGGCGACCAGGGCCTTACTCTTGATGTGGGACACGCACCGGTCTCCACAGACGGCGGGTCAACGTCTGCAACCAGAACACGTTTAAGGCCAGGATGATGAGGCTATAGGTCACGCAAATCATCACCGCTGGCGAGCGGACGCAGGCAAACAGCAGTAATCGCAGGGCGTTCAGCACCGACTCGCCCAGTGACAGCAATTGCCTGATCACCGTGAGATAATGCTCCGCCGCTGGCGAGGTGAGAGTGAAGTACAAAAAGGGCATGAACTGTCCCACCGAAGCCAGGGCAATGGAGCCCATGATCAAGGCCCCCAAGACCAGCGATACCACCCCGAAGGCGATTTGCCTTCGCGATTCTTGTTGGCTCAAGCGGACGTAGACTCGCTGCGGAAAGCCATCCGGGGGAGCGACTAAAGGAGTGGCAGCGAAGAGGCGATCTACGCGCTGCAGTGCCTCCCATTGAGCGCGGCAAGCCTGACAAGTGCGCAGATGTTCGCGCAGCTCCTGCTCTTCTGCCTGGCTCAGTTGATGGTCCAGGGCCAGGGATATTTGTTCGCTGAATTTTGGACAGGGTTGAGTGATGGACATTTTCAGCATCTCCTATTGGCCTGCTACGGCCTGCATTGCACCGGTGAGGATTGACTGATCACTGGATTGGCTCACCGCCTGCGCCAGCATCGCCCGCGCGCGGTGCAACCGACTTTTTACCGCGCTCTCCGTCAGATTCATCACCTCGGCTATTTCCTGGTAGGAAAAATCGTACCAGTAGCGCAAGATCACAGGAGCCCGGTAATGGGCCGGCAGGGTGTCCAGTAGCGCCTGCACAGCGTCTTGCCGCTGATGATCTATCACGCGCTCCTCCGGCAGCAATTGTTTGCCGGGGGTTTCTCGCCAGGGCGGGAGCTCATCCAGGGACACCAGGTTGAAGCGCCGCCGGCGCAAGCGGTCAATGCAGTAATGTGAGGTGATGGACAGGAGCCAGGAGGCGAATTTGCGTTTTGGATCGTACGTGCTCAGACGGGTGTAGGCGCGGATGAACGCTTCCTGAGCGGCGTCTTCTGCCTCTTGGACGTTGCCTAACATGCGGTAGGCCAGGTTGTATACCGGGGTCTGGTAGGCTTCGACCAGGCGCGTGAAGGCCTCTTTGTCCCCCCTCAGGGCCTGCTGGATCCAGACCTGTTCTTGTTCCATAGGTCCTTCCTCTCACCTCTCTGCATTATATACGCATCTTGCTGAGGCAAAGTTTCATCATCCGCCATCCGGAGTTCGGCCCAGCCCTTGTCCGGCGAAGCTGTCACCGACCCCTCACGCAGTGAGGGGCTTGCTGCTCGTTAACTTGATGCCCATAGGGCGCAGCGTGCTGTGCCTCTGGAGGGCGCAAACTCGCCCCAGAGAAGTGAAAGACACCCCGACGCTATCCTTAGTTGACAGCAAGTCAATGTGCGAGTATAATCGCGACTGAATTCTTCGTGGAGGTAATAGAACTGTGGTATCTGAGTATGAACATCCCACTACTATTGACGACCTGGTACCCAAGATGAAATTGCGGGGTACCGTGAGCCGGGTGGAGCTATTCGGCGCCTTTGTGGATATCGGTTTAGAGCAGGATGGACTGGTACACATTGCGGATATCAGCCCGGAGCGCGTGAAGCGCGTGGCCGACGTGCTCGCCCCAGGCGACGAGGTCACCGTCTGGGTGAAAAACGTCGAGGCGGATAAGGGGCGCATTGGTTTGACCATGATCGAGCCCCCGGAGCGCACGATAGAGGAACTGCGGCCCGGCATGGTGTTGAGCGGGACGGTTACCAAGCTCATGCCCTATGGGGCTTTTGTGGACATCGGTGTGGGCCGAGACGGTCTGGTGCACATCAGCGAGATGTCCAGCGGCTACATTCGACATCCCTCGGAAGCGGTGCAGGAGGGCGAAGAGGTCATGGTGCGGGTGCTGAAAGTCAACCGCCGCAAGGGACAAATTCAGCTCAGCATGAAAGACCTGCCCCTGGAAGAGGGCGAAGAGGAAGAGGAGGAGGAGCCTCTGCCCACGGCAATGGAGCTCGCTCTGCAAGAAGCCCTGGCCGCTCAGAAGTCCCGGACCAAAGCGCGGCGCAAGAAGCGCAAGGCTCATACCGCTCATAAGGAACTGGACGAGCTTTACGCGCGCACCCTACAACAGCGGCGAGAGTGATACGCCGAGAGGGGCCTTACTTGCTTCCCACGGCGACGGCGAACACGCGCACAAACTCTCGTGATGTGCGCGCCTCTGGTGGGAACCGTTCCTTCAGCCGATAGCGACGGGCCAATCTGCGGCCCCAATCGGCGTGCCAGCGCTTTTCGTAGTCCTGTAGCGCTGCGGCGGAAACGTCACCGGCGGCGATGCACTCCGCTGCCACCTGCGCTGCCAGCCGACCGGCAGCCATGGCCGTGGCGATACCTCCGCCGGTGATAGGGTCTACCTGGCGAGCAGCATCCCCGACGAGCATCAAGCCGTCGGTAACCATGGGGGCCACTTGGGGGGCAATCGGCACCCCGCCGGTGATCAGCGTTACGGGGCTCCCTTGTGCCAGATGCGGCTGGCTCTCGACGAAGCGTATCAGGTAATCCAGGGCCGGGCGGTCGGCTATGTCTGATTGCACTCCCAGGCCGACATTGGCTCGCCCTTCACCTTTGGGGAAGACCCAGGCGTACCCACCGGGCGCTATGCTGGCGTCCACATGATAGCAGGTGCAGGCGGGGTCAATCTCCAGGCCGGCCAACAGAAACTGGGCGCAGGACATACAATCCCGCGGGCGAAGTCTGGTCTTCAGACCCGCCCATGCCCCGACGCGGGATTCCACCCCGTCCGCGCCGATGACCACCTGGCTCGCCACGTCTACCTCGCCGAAGGGGCTTCGCACTCGCACGCCCCGCACGGTGCCCTTCTCGGTGATAAGAGCTATCGCCGCCGTTTTGACCCGCACCTCAGCGCCCGCGGCGGCGGCTTCCTCGGCCAGCACGCGGTCGAAGACCCGTCGTTCCAGCACGTAACCCAATCCGCCTTCGCCGCGCTGCGTTTCTCTTTTCCCGTCGGGGGTCACCAGGGTGAACTCCGCTGCTGTGACCGTGGCCGAGATCCAGCGAGGGTCGGGAGGGAGGAAGGGGAGTAACTGCTCGTGAGCGATGCCCTCGGCACAGCGCACCGGCGAGCCAATTTCTTGTCGCTTTTCCAGCAGAAGTACGGAGAGCCCTGCCTGGGCCGCCTCCCGTGCGGCCATGGAACCGCCCGGACCGGCCCCTACCACCACGATGTCGTATTCGCGTTTTGCGGGCAGTCCGCCGGCTGCGAGTTGGTGCCCCTGGCCCGGCGCGGCGTGCAGCGCACCTGTGGGGCAGGCGCTGAGGCAGAGTCCGCAATCCGTGCAGGACTCTGCCACGATCAATTGCGTTTCGGCCAGGTCCAACGCTCCGACCGGGCAGACGCTGACGCAGGCCCCGCAATACGCGCATTTGCTGCGGTCAATGAGAACCATGGCGTTTTTACCTTTTGGCGCTTCTCAAACATGTGCCGAGGCCGGTCTCTGTCTTCCGTAGACAGGGACGGCCTCGTCTTGAGCGCGATTGAGGGCGATGGAGCCGTGGGTGTTCTAGCCCATTCGCTCTTCGATGTACTTCACCGCTTCGCCGACGGTGGTGATCTGCTTGGCCTCGTCGTCGGAAATCTCGCCGCCGAATTCTTCCTCGAAGGCCATGATCAGCTCCACCAAGTCCAGGGAGTCGGCTTCCAGGTCATCGCGGAAGCTGGCTTCCATAGTGACCTTGTCCGGGTCCACACCCAACAGCTCAACGATGATTTTCTTGACTCTTTCGAATACGTCGCTCACAAGCTCACCTCCTAAATGATTGAATGGGCGGATATTGGCGCTTATTTTACCAGTGTTGGCGAGGTGTGTCAACTTGGCTTGTTCCGGGGCTTGCGCAGCGAAGCCCGGGGAGCTTGAGGGGTACCCCCTCAACTCCACTTTCCCCCTCCTGCGAACGGGATCGGGGGGCCAGTCTCCCACTGGGTGGAGGAAAAAGAGAGTTGTGGGGGGACACCCCCCACAC
>JACIWR010000370.1 GCA_014360845.1 Anaerolineae bacterium | reverse complement strand
CTCTTTGATGGGTTTGAGTACCTCGTCAATGATGCCATAAGCCACTGCCGATTCAGCGTCCATGAAGTAATCGCGGTCGAAGTCCTCTACGATTTTCTCCAGGGGTTGACCGGTGTGTTTGGCCAGTAGCTGGCGCAGCAAATCCTGCATGCGCATCAGCTCTTTGATTTGGCGCTCGACATCAGGGGCGGGCCCCCGGGCGCCACCGCCGGCCGGGTGCATGTGGATGGTCGCATGGGGCAGGGCATAGCGGCGGCCTTTGGTCCCCGCCGCCAGTAAGACCGTGCCCATGCTGGCCGTCCAGCCCACGGCGATGGTGGATACCGGACACCGTACCTGCTGCATAGTGTCGTAGATGGCCAAACCCGGATATATCTCCCCGCCGGGGCAGTTAATGTAAAGGGAAATCTCTTTTTCCGGGTCCTCACGATCCAGGTACAGGAGCTGGGCCACGACCAGGTTGGCCACCTGATCGTTGATCGGCGAGCCCAAAAAGATGATCCGCTCCTTGAGGAGGAGGGAATAGATGTCGTAGGCTCTTTCCCCACGCCCTGTACTCTCAATTACCATAGGAATCAAACTACTCACAGCTCTTCTCCTTATTCGTTCCTACAGTGCTTCTGCAGATTTTTCCTGGAGGAAATTTACACTTTTGAGGCTCTGAAAAATTCCCACCTGTGCGGCTAAACTCCTATCACACCGCAGAGATGTTTTCAGATTTTCTCGGCGTGCCTTGCGCCTCGGCGGTGGAAAAACACCGCTTTCCCTGTTCGTTTCTTGGCTCGGGCGACTTCTCCGTCAACGAGTATCCAACGAATAAACGAATAGACCGCCGTGATGGGTCATCCGTTTATTCGCTCCGCCATTCGTTGACAGTATGCTGCCCGATCAAAGGGTCGGCCTATTCTGGACCATCCCCCTGGGAATGTAAAAATGCAAAACCACTGCTTATCCGTAACTCAACGATTCGCTTGTCGCCGCTCGAAGCCGCTCTGCGATCGAAACAATCCCCCAGAAAACCGGAAGAGGTGTTGTGGGTCGGCTGGCAGAGTTACTCTTCTTCGGCTTCTCCCTCTTCCTGCTCTTCTGCCTCTAATTCCGGAGCTTCTCCTTTGGCGATGGCTGTTATTCTATCCAACGCTTTGCGTAGTAATAGTCTGTTATGAAGAGTTATTCTGTTCTGAGCACTGGAGAAGATGTCTTTGATTTCGTCGGCATTCTCGTCCATAGCACGAGCAATGCGCTCGATTTCTTCTTCGACCTCCTCATCGTCCACCGTGAGCTTCTCCGCTTTGACCACCTCGCTCAAGAGCAATGAGGTCAGCAGGCGTCGCTCAGCGTGGGGGCGCAGTTCTTCTCGCAGTTCTTCTTCCGTCTGATTGCGCAAGGTGAGGAAATTCTCCAGGGTCATGCCCCGCCGTTGGAGGAATGACTCTTGCTCATCCATCATTTCGTCAATCTCGTCCTCCAGCATCACGGGCGGATAGGAGATGTTCGCTCTCTCGATCATTTGATCCAGCACCTGGTCGAGGAAGCGGTCATCAGCCTCACGCTGGGCTTCATGCAACAACTGGTCGCGGATGGCTTGTTTGAGCTCGTCCAGGGACTCGAAGCCAACAGCCATGGCCAGGGCGTCGTCCAGGTCGGGGAGTGATTCGCCCTTCACGCTTTGCATCAGCACGGTGAATTGGGCCTCGCGACCGGCCAGGTCCTCGCGGTAATAATCGTCGGGGTAGGTCATGGTGAAGGTTTTTTCCTCCCCCGCTCGCATACCTACCAGGTGATGAGTGAAGCCGGGCAGTGGGTAGCGAGAATTTTCGAGCAAAATCGTCTCCCGGCCTTCGGTGCTGAGGATTACCTCGTCATCCGCTGTGGCTTCGATGTCTATGGTCACCATGTCACCGAATTGAGCCGCGCGCTCCACCGGCTGCCAGGTGGCGTTGTCTTTCCTAATGCGCTCCAGCACTTCGGCAACCTGCTCTTCCGTGACCGTGACCTCCTCCGGCGTCAGGCGCACTTCCCGGTATGCCCCCAGGTCCACCTGCGGGGGCAGGGGGATGGTCAGGCGCAGGGTGAGCGGATTCCAGGTCACCTGGTCCAGGGAGGCCGCGTCGTAGGGCTGGATGTCCTTTTCCTTCAGGGCTTGCTTGTACAGCTTCTCGGCCAGATCATCCAGCGCCTGTTCTTGAATGGCTTCGAGTCCTAAAAGGCGCACCACGACGTTGTAAGGGGCTTTGCCCGGACGGAATCCCGGAATATTGTATTTACGGGAAAGGGTACGGGCCGCTTTACGCAGCGCTTTCTCCGCCTCGTTGTCTTCCACTTCGATTGTCATCGCCATCTGGCGATTCTCTAGTTCTTCGGTTGTTACTTTCAACAGCACACCTCTTTTCTAAGTAATCGGCTCAAAATTATAGCACAAAACTCGGAAACACGCTAACCAGGATATTCTCGGAGGCGACTCATACTTCGTCCTATACGCATCAATTTGAGAGCGGCTGTTCGAAAAGAGGAGTTGTGCAGGTTTTCGGGCCCGCCCGGGCAACATCACCGTAGGGCGGGGTTGGGCTCGGCCGAGGACGCACCGCCGTGTAACAGGCGGTGCTGGTTGCGGGAGGAAGAAAGCCCAACTCGCCGTCTCGAACGGCCAAGCCCTTGTCCGGCGAAGCTGTCACCGACCCCACTGCGTGAGGGGCTTGCGAAGAGGCGCTCCCCTGTTCGTTAACTTGATGTCCAGGGGCGCAGCGGCGCAGCGTCCCTACAAGGCGCAAACTCGCCCCAAGACTGACGCACACTCACCAACGCGAGGTCGGTTGACGAGGTATGATTTGCGGGGTATAATACACCCAAGGGGGTGTGCTCGGATTTGCAGGCGTAGCCATTCATGCACAACGGCCAAGGAGGTCAAATAATGAAATGCCCCAACTGTGGATTTGAAGTCGCGGAAGGTAATCTCTTCTGCGGAGAATGCGGCACTCCCGTATCGGCCCCCACTCCACCCCCCGCCGAGTCGTTCGGATACACTCCCCCGGCCCCTGCGGAGCAGAAAGGCCCTTTACCCGACTGGGCCTATATCGTTCTGGCCGTTCTCAGCGGACTCTTCGCTCTGAGCAGTTGTCTATGTGTGCCCATCTGCTTTGGCCCGTTGGGGATTGCTTCGGGGCTGGTGCTTTTGACCAGCCAGAACAAGACCTACAAATACGTCGGCATCGGGTTGGCCATCGCCTCGGCTATTTTCATGATCCTGGGCTTCGTGTTCGGCGCGGCTACGGCTATCCTGCCCCAGTTGACCGAGTCTACCTCATGATAGCTGGTGTCCAACACCCTTCCCGATTTAGGAACGGCCCGCAGTCGCGGTTAGAGATGTGATGATGACCACAGATGAATCGCGTCCCCTCGTCGGACGCCAGGAGCAAATATCCCGCTTTCGGATCCACCTGCAGCAGGTGCTGGCAGGCCGTAAGCTCAGCGTGCTGCTGGTCGGCGAGGAGGGCAGCGGTAAGACCCGACTCATGCAGGCCTTCCTGGCCGAGGCGGAGGCTGAGGGCTGGGAGGTGCTGGCCGGACGCTGCGACGAGGATACGGTAAGCGATCCCTACGGCCCCTTCCTCTCCACTCTGGGTTTGTGCTTCGACAAGAACGGGCAAATCATCAACGACAAGAGCGTTTCCAGCATCGTAGATCAGATTCCGCTGGACGATGTCATCTCCGCCGTGACCGACATCCCCGGCATCGGGGCGGTCATCGCCCTGGGACTCATCGGCAAGAAGCTCTATGACAAACGACGGCGTCCTATCGAAGGGGAGGAGTTGCTCAACCGCAACTTCGAGTTCATCCGCCGGGTGATGGAGCAGATTTACCGCCGCCGCAAGCGGCCCATCCTCCTCGCCTTCGACGATATGCATCTGGCCAGCCCCACCACCTGTGCGCTGGTGGATTATCTCTTGCAACGGACGCCGGGCACGCCTCTGGGCTTCCTCGGCGCATGGCAACCAGAACCTGGTCACACGGTGGAGGAAATCCCTCGACATTTGCGCTCGCTGGCCACCATCTGGCCTGTACCGCCCCTCTCGCTGCAGGAGGCCCAATTGCTCATCAACCGCTTAATCCCGGATGCCCATCTCCCCGAAAGGACAGTGGCCCGTATCTACGAATTCAGCCACGGTCTGCCGGGACTCATCGTCGAGAGCATGAATTTGCTGAGCACCGGGGTGGAGGACGTTTTAGACGAGGGCGGCGGTGTCCCTTCCATGCCC
>JACIWR010000037.1 GCA_014360845.1 Anaerolineae bacterium | reverse complement strand
CACCCTGCGCAGCGACACTTGGGCCAAACTGTCGGGTAGCTAAATAGTATCTTCTCAATAATTTGGGATAGGGGCAGGTCTTGCACCTGCCCGCCTGGGCGACCGCAAGGGTTCGCCCCTACATTTTGAGAAGATACGCTAAATAGGTGACAAGAGAACAAAACATAAAAAAACGGAGGTATTCTAAGGATGGATCTCTACGGGAAAGACCTGATCTGCACCCAGGAATGGGAAATCGAGGAACTGGTAGAAGTGCTGGACCTGGCGGCCAAGATGAAACGCGACCGCTTCTCGCCCGACTGGACCAGCCTCCTCGCACACAAGACCTTCTTCATGTTCTTCTACAACCCCTCGGTACGCACCAGGCAGAGCTTCGAGTGCGCGGCGACGGAGCTGGGAGGCCATGCCCAGTTCCTGGAGCCCAAGGCCATGCGCTTGAAGACGGCTACCACCGCCGGCGAGACTGTGGAGGACGCTGCCCAGGTGATGAGCCGCTACGCCCACGGATTGGGCATCCGCATTCTGGAGGACAAAATACCCTACTACGGTGCCGGTGACGAACTCATCCGCGAGTATGCCTACTGGTGCACCATCCCCGTCATCTCCATGGCCCATGACAAATTCCACCCCTGTCAGGGCTTGGCCGACCTGATGGGCTGGTCTGAGTGGTATGGCAAGGGACCCGGCTACCCCGCCGACCCCTCGGTGCTGTACGGCAAGAAGCTGCTGGTCACCTGGGCCCACGGTGCTCTGGCCCGCTCGTGGTGCAGCGTGCAAGAGGCGTTGCTCATCGGCTCCCGCTTCGGGATGGACGTCACCCTGGCGTATCCGGAAGGTTTCGATCTGGACCCCGAGGTCATCGCCTGGACGGAGGAAAACTGCGCCGAGAACGGTCGCACGTTCGAAATCGTGCACGATCCCGTGGCCGGTTATGCGGGCGCGCACGTGGTTTACTCCCGCCACTGGATGAGTCCCGAAGCTTACAAAGATGGCGAGTTCCTGAAGCAGCAGGAGATTGAGAAAGCGCTGCGCTATCCCCAGTGGATTTGCGACGCGGAGAAGATGGCCCGCACCGACAACGCCATCTTTACCCACCCCATGCCCATTGACCGCGGCCACGAAGTCACCGATGACGTGGCCTCTGGCCCACGCTCCTGTATCTACGACGTGGCCGAGAACCGTCTGCACGTGCAGAAAGCGATCATGGCCTTGACCATGGGTAATTTGTGACGTGTTGCGTGTTGCGTGGTGTTACGTCCCATCACGCAACACGCGATACGCAGCACGTGCCTGGCAAAACCGAACAAGGAGAGAATCCGTATGAAAGTGATCATCCCCCTGGCGGGGTTCGGCACGCGGTTGCGGCCCCACACTTACACCAAACCCAAGCCACTGCTGAACGTGGCCGGCAAACCCGTCCTGGGACATATCCTCGACAAATTCACCGGCCTGGCCGTGGAAGAGGTCATTTTCATCACCGGCTGGCTGGGTGACCAAATCGAAGCCTACGTGGAGGCCAATTACACCTTCCCCAGCACCCACTACATCGAGCAGAAGGAGCTTCTGGGGCAGGCCCACGCCATTTCCCTGGCCGAACAGCACCTGGAAGGACCGGTGCTCATCCTCTTTGTGGATACCCTTTTCGAGGCCGATCTCACCCCCTTGTTTGAGGAGAAGGCCGACGCGGTCATCTACGCCAAGGAGGTCGAAGACCCCCGACGTTTTGGGGTGGTCGTGTTGGAGGGAGACCGCATAGTCCGTTTCATCGAGAAGCCCGATGGCTTTGAACATCGCCTGGCGGTCATCGGCCTGTACTGGGTCAAAGACGGACGTTGGCTGCTGCGGGCCATTCAGGAATTGATGGCGCGCAACATTCAGACCAAGGGCGAGTTCTATCTGGCCGATGCCTTCCAGTTGATGATTGATCAGGGAGCATATTTCCGGGTGGAAGTGGTGGACGTGTGGGAGGACTGCGGTAAGCCGGAGACGGTGTTGCACACCAACCGCTATCTGCTGGATAGAGGTCACGACAACAGCGCTTCGGTGAGCGTGGAGCGCTCGGTGATCGTACCCCCGGTCTACATCGCTCCCTCGGCGCGGGTCGTGCAATCGGTTATCGGCCCCTACGCTACCCTGGCCGATGGCTGCGAGGTGCGCAACTCTATCGTCCGCGATTCTATCATTGATCGCGGGGCACGCATTGAGGACACCATGCTGGAGCGCTCGCTCATCGGCGAGCGGGCCGTAGTGCGGGGCCGCTACCGTGTGCTCAACGTGGGCGATTCCTCCCATGTGGACGACAGTGGTTCGTAGGTCGGGATAGCATCCCGACCTACGGGTTAATGGCAGTGGTTAAGGGTTATGCCGGAATCTGTTGAAGTGGAGTGCTATTCAGGGCATACTTACGCCCAGCGACCCCGGGCCTTCACCTGGCGGGGGCAGCGCTATCAGGTGGAGGCCGTCGAGCGTACCTGGCGCACGCCGCAGGGCCTGCATTTTCGGGTGCGGACTGATAAGCTGCGCGCCGAGCTGGTCTACGACGAAACCCAGCACCGCTGGTCGCTTTTCTCCGTAAGCGAGTTGGCATAATCCCTTCGCCATCTGCCATCCGCTATCTGCCATCTGCCATTCGCTATCTGCCATCTTCCATTCGCTATCTGCCACTCGACAAGGAGGTCACAAATCAAATGCGCAACTTCATCTCACACAAAGCAGCAAGCATCCCCCCTTCTGGCATTCGCCGTTTCTTCGACATCGCCGCCACCATGGATGATGTTATCTCCCTGGGCATCGGGGAGCCCGATTTCACTACTCCAGAGCATATCATCCGCGCCGGTATCGAGTCTCTGGAGGCAGGTGAAACCCACTATACTTCTAACTCGGGCATCCTGGAACTGCGCGAGGCACTGTCCGAACATCTGGCGAAGCTGTACGGGGTGCACTACGATCCCGAAAAGGAATTGCTGGTCACTGTAGGGGTCTCCGAGGCGCTGTACCTGGCGCTTACGGCGGTGCTCGATCCCGGTGACGAGGTCATCGTACCCCAGCCCTGTTTCGTCTCTTACTGCCCGGAGGTGTTGTTCGCCGGGGGAACCCCGGTCGTTGTTCGCACGCGGGTGGAGGAGGAGTTCCAGGTCACAGCGGAGCAGATTGAAGCCGCCATCACCCCCAAGACCAAGGTGTTGCTCGTCGGTTATCCCAATAACCCCACCGGCGCGGTGATGAGTCGGGAGCGGCTGCTGGAGGTCGCCGCCCTGGCCAAGAAATATGATCTGCTGGTGATCTCCGATGAAATCTACGACCGCCTGGTGTACGACACCGAGCACACTTGTTTCCCCTCGCTGCCGGACATGCGTGAGCGCACTATTCTGCTTCAGGGCTTTTCCAAGGCCTATGCCATGACCGGCTGGCGCATTGGATACGCGGCGGCTCCGGCGGAGATACTGGGAGCCATGCGCAAGGTGCATCAGTACACCATCATGTCCGCGCCGACCACGGCTCAGATTGCCGCATTGCAGGCTATCAGGCACGGCGAGGATGACGTGCAGGCTATGCGCGCTGAGTACGACCGCCGCCGCCGCGTCCTGTTCAAAGGGCTTAACAGCATTGGCTTGCCAACATTCGAGCCCAAGGGTGCTTTCTACTGCTTCCCCAAGGTCACGCACCTGGGCATGAGCGCCGAGGACTTCTGCGAAAAATTGCTCTATGAGGAGAAGGTGGCCGTTATTCCCGGTGGAGCTTTCGGCGAGTGTGGAAAAGACCACGTCCGGGCATGCTACGCCACCTCATTAGAAAAAATCGAGGAGGCGCTGGAGCGCATCAGCCGCTTCGTGGAAAAATACGCAAGGTAAAACGGGCTTCAGCCCGTTCTACCATGGAGACCAGTGGATGCTTCTGGGATACCCCGGTGCGTTACTCCTGATAATTTTCTGGTTGGTCGTTTACAGCCTGGCTCGCTGGCTTGCTTCACGGCGGCGCATCCCTTACAGCGTCCAGGACGACGTGCTGGCCGTCGGCGTGCTGGCCGGGATCACTGCCGCGTTTTTCTGGCGGGTGCTGTTCACCTCTGAGGCCTGGATCCCGGCCGGCGGCGGTGACCTGGCCTCGTTTCTGTACCCCACTTACCATTACGCGGCGGAAAGCCTGCGCCGGGGCGTTATCCCCTTGTGGAATCCGCATCTTTACCTGGGTACTCCCTTCCTGGCCGATAACCAGACGGCGGTCTTCTATCCCATCAATCTCCTGTTCTATTTTCTCACCCCGGAGCTCACTTATGCGACGATGGAGTGGCTGGTCGTCGTCCACGTGTTCCTGTCTGGGGCCTTTGCCTACTTCTGCCTGCGATATTTGGAGCCGGGCCGCCCGCTGCACTCTCTGGCCGCGCTGCTGGGCGGGGTGGCCTACATGCTCTGCGATGTAAACATCACTCACCTGGGCAACTTGAACATCATCGCCACCACCACCTGGCTGCCGCTGATTTTCGTCTTCTATCGGCGGGCGGTGGTGGAGCGGCGGGCCGGGCTGGCGGCAATGGCCGGGGTCTTTCTGGCGGTAGCGGCTTTGGTGGGCCATGGGCAGATGCTGTTGCTCACCGTGCTCGGCCTGGGGATGTATCTGCTGTGGCGCTGGCTGACGGGTTGGCGCGGGGGCTGGCGGACGCTGCTTTCCCCCGCGCTGATGTTCGCCCTGATGCTGGCCGTCGGCCTGGGCCTGGCCGCGCTGACCCTGCTCCCGGCCTACGAGATGACGGGACACACTGCCCGCGCTCACATGCCTTACGAGGAGGCCAGCCGTTACTCCCTCCCTCCGGCGGCGCTTATCGGCCTGCTGGTGCCCGATCTGTACGGACGCGGCCCTGGCGGTTTCTGGGGGCCGTGGGACCGGGTGGAGGTGGGCTATCTGGGGGTCTTGCCCCTGGTGCTGGCTGTGTTGCTCCTGTTCCTGCGTCGCGATAAGGTGAGCGGGTTTTTCGCGTTCCTGGCCCTTGGTGGTTTGCTACTGGCCCTGGGACGCTATGGGCCGCTGCATCGCCTGTTCTACCACTTCGTCCCCGGCTTCGACCAGGTGCGCGTCCCGGCGCGGGCGTTGATTCTCTTCGACTTCGGTGTGGCGGGGATGGCGGCTCTCGGCCTGGATGTGTTGCTGCGACCCCTGGACGAGCGTGGGCGTGCCGTGTTGCATCGGGTCGTGCGGCTGGCTCCCTGGGCGGGCAGTGTGACGCTGGTGGGCGTGGGGCTGCTGTCCCGTCGCATCCTGAGCGCGGCGCGGGGCTTTTCCGCTGAGGACTACCAGCGCATCGCCGGGGCAGCGAACCGGGGCCTGGTGATCTTCGGCTTGCTTCTGGTGGCCAGCCTGGTCTGGCTGTGGGGACGGACGAGGGCACAGCGCGCCGGGCCCTTGTTGGGTCTGCTGGCGGTGGCGCTGGCCGCCGGGGATTTGGTCGGGTTGGGCATGAACGTCGAGGTCTGTGACTACGATCCGCTGACCGGCTTCGACCATCCGCAGGTGCTGGATTATCTGCGTTCCGATCCCAACTATTTCCGCGTGGAATCGGCGCGCGAGGCGTTGGGCGTGTGGCAGCCCGATTTCAGCCTGCTGCACGGGCTGTATGACCTGGGCGGCCTGTGGAATCCCCTCAGCCTGGCCGCTTATGACGCCTTCTACTGGAGCGTAGGGCGCGATTCGCCCTTGTACGATTTCACCGGGGTCAAATACCTGATCACCCGCAAGGACAGACCTCCCGGCGAGGGTAAATTCATTCTGGCTTTTGACGGCGACCCGCAGGTGGATGTCTACCTGAACGCGGCGGCACTGCCCCGCGTGCTGCTGGTGCACCGCGCCATGACTGTGCCCGATGCAGGAGCGGCTCACACCCGCATCCACGCCCCGGATTTCGATCCGGCGACGATGGTCGTTTTGCTGGAGGGACAGGGGTCACCGCTGGACGTTGACCCTGGTGACGGGGAGCGCCATCTGGGCCTCGCCGACTTCGGGGCCAATCACCTGGAGGTGACCGTGACCACACCGGTGGAGGGGTATCTGGTGCTCAGCGACATGTTCTATCCCGGTTGGGTGGCGACGGTGGACGGCGAGCCGCGTCCCATACTTCAGGCCAACTACTGCTTCCGCGCGGTGTACGTGGAGCCGGGCGAGCACCGGGTACGCTTCGAGTTTCGCCCTCGCTCGTGGACGGTGGGATTGTCCATCAGCGCTGTGACCGCTGTTGCCTTGCTGTTGGCAGCCGGTCTCGCTGGCAGGCGCACGGGCTGGTTCGCCGCAGAAGGCGTGAAGGACGCAAGGCCGGGCGCTGATAGCTGAACGATTCGAAGCCGAGGAGGGCGATCAAAGGGGCGATCGAGTTGCTTGGATTTGGAAATGGAGGAGTCGGCCATGACCCGTCACACCATCCGGCGTATTGACTTGTGGCCTCTGGCCCGGCTGGGGGGCGCTCTGGGCGCGGTGCTCGGCGTGTGCCCTGGTTTGGCCTGTAGCCTCACTGCGCTTCAGACCGCCGCTCTGCTGCGTCGCTGGCTGGAAAGCTGGCCGGTGATCGAGTTGGGCTTTTTGGATTGGCAAACCCAACTGGACTTCGTGCAACTGCTGGGACTGAGGCCGCTTCTGCGCGCCCTGCAGACGCCGGGGCTGGCTTCCGTGGGATTTGCCCTGGCGCTGATCGTCTCCGCCTCGGTGTTGAGTGGGCTGCTTATCGCCGGAGTCATTCTGCTGGTGGGCCTCGTCTACAACCTGCTGGCGCGGCTCACGGGCGGAGTAGTTGTCGAACTGGAGCCAATGGCCGAAAAGAAACGCTCAGCCGATTAAGCCGTATATGTGGTTTCGGGTTCAAGGTTTCAGATTGGCTGCCACCCTAACCCGAAACCCACAACCTGTAACCCTGAAACCCTGTAACCCTGAAACCCTGAAACCCTGAAACCCTGAAACCCTGTAACCCGTAACCCGTAACCCGTAACGGAGGTGTGTCCATGACCACAGGTTACGTCTACGATCCGATTTACCTGGAACATACACTGCCCGGCCATCCGGAGAACCATAAGCGGCTGCTGGACATCATGGACCTGCTGGAGGAGACGAGCACTCTGGAGCGCCTGGAGAAAGTCCCCGCCTCGCCCATCTCGCGGGAGCGCCTGGAACGCAATCACACGGCGCACTACATCGAAGAAGTGCGTAGCGTCGCGGAACGGGGTGGCGGTCACCTGGACGCGGACACTTACGTGGTGCCCCGCTCCTACGAAGCGGCGCTTCAATCAGCCGGGGGCCTTTTGAACCTAACCGCGGCGGTGTTAGATGGCACGGTGGACAACGGTTTCGCCCTGGTGCGTCCGCCAGGTCATCACGCCCTGGCCGGGCGGGGGATGGGCTTTTGCCTCTTCAACAACGTGGCCATCGCCGCTCACTACGCTCTGGCCGAGCGGGGGCTGGAACGCGTACTCATCGTGGATTTCGACGTGCACCACGGCAACGGCACTCAGGACGCCTTCTACGACAGCCCCGCCGTATTGTACTTCTCGACCCACCAGTATCCTTATTACCCGGGCACCGGTCACTGGCGGGACATCGGTCAGGGGGCTGGCAAAGGCTACACGGCCAATGTGCCCCTGCGCAGCGGAGTGGGCGATGTCGGCTATGGGCGCATTTTCGACGAGGTGTTAGCTCCCCTGGCGCGGCGCTATCGGCCCCAACTCATCCTCGTCTCCGCCGGATACGATGCGCACTGGGCGGACCCGCTGGCCGGGATGTTGCTCTCCATCACCGGGTACGCGGGCCTGGTGCGGCGGCTGAAGGCGCTGGCCGATGAACTCTGCGCGGGCAGGATCGTTTTCGCCCTGGAGGGCGGTTACCACACGCAGGTGCTGGCTTATGCCGTGTTGAATACGTTCAAAGTGTTGCTGGGTGACGAGGATGTGGTGGACCCGCTGGGGCCATCGCCGCACGGAGAGGTGTCCGTCAGCGAACTGCTGGTCCAGGTCAAGCAGGTGCACAACCTGGAGTGAGATTGAGGTCTGGCAGCAGACGAGGGGGGAAAGGGGGCGGCTTGGTTGACCGCCCCCGGCTCGCCCCCACGACCTCGCCTGCCGGGGGTGGTGCTACTGGGGAGTGGCGGCGATGAACTCCTCGACCAGACGATAGGCCTCGTCGTCGGTATATTGCACGGGGGGCGACTTCATGAAGTAGGCGGATGGGCCTTCGATCGCCCCGCTCAGGCCGCGGTCCATGGCCAATTTGCAGCAGCGGATAGCGTCTATGACCACCCCGGCTGAGTTGGGAGAATCCCACACCTCCAGCTTTAGCTCCAGGTTCAGGGGCAGATTGCCGAAAGTGGTACCCTCCATGCGGATGTAACACCACTTGCGGTCCTGCAGCCAGGGCACGTAATCGCTGGGGCCCACGTGCACGTTCTCCTCACCCAGCTCATAGTCGAGCTGGCTGGTGACGGCATTCGTCTTGGAGATTTTCTTGGACTCCAGCCGCTCGCGCTCCAGCATGTTGAAGAAGTCCATGTTGCCCCCAAAGTTGAGCTGGTAAGTGCGCTCCAGTTTGACCCCTCGCGTGCGGAACAAGTGAGTGAGCACGCGGTGAACGATGGTGGCCCCCACCTGCGACTTGATGTCGTCGCCGATGACCGGCAAATTTCGTTCCCGGAAGCGCCTTTGCCAGTACTCTTCGCGAGCGATGAAGACCGGCATGCAGTTCACAAAACCGCAGCCCGCGTCCAGCACCTGCTCGACATACCACTTGGTGGCCATTTCACTGCCCACCGGCAGAAAATTCACCACCACATCGGTTTGAGTATCTTTCAGGATGCCCACGATGTCTGAGGTCTGGCCTGGCGCTTTAGTGATGACTTGCTTGAGATACTTGCCCAGACCGTCGTGGGTCATACCTCGCGAGACGGGTACACCCAGGTGGGGGACCTCACAGAAACGCGCGGTGTTATTGGGCGGGATGAAAATAGCCTCGGACAGGTCCCGACCCAACTTGTTCACATCTACATCGAAAGCAGCGGTGAAGTTGATGTCGCGGACGTGATACCCCCCCAGCCGAGGGTGCATCAATCCCGGCACGAAGGCATCGTCCGGGGCATCACGATAGAAGTAAACCCCTTGTACCAGCGCAGAAGCGCAGTTGCCCACACCGATGATCGCGACGTTAATCTTGCTCATAGTCCTTCCCTCCTCGTATAATTGGTGTAAAGGCGTAGCGGCGGCCCGCCGCTGCGCCCTGAGCCCGCCCCGAGCGGAGTCGAAGGGTGGCCGCGTTCACGGGCGAACAGGGCTTGCCCTGAGCCCTGGCGAAGGGCCGTCCGCCGCTACATCTCGTACCTCGCTTCCATCAATCAGTTTATCTTGCTCATCCTCCCGCAGGTGCCAAACCTGCGGGAGGATGAAACCGATGGCCCCTATCATGCTTGCCTCAGCATCTCCGCCGCTTTGCGCAGGACGCGCTGTTCGCCCTCGTAAGCGGCGATGGCAATGGCCTCTTCCAGGGGAAACCAACGGGCCGCTTCCACCTCCCAGTCGTGATCGGCCACATCTCCGCCCGTGGCCTCGATGAGATAGAAATAAACCTTTTTGTGGTAGCGCACCGGGCCCTCGGCCTCTTGCCAGCGATACCAGTACTCGACCATGTCCACCTGATCCAGCACGCGACCGGTAAGTCCGGTTTCCTCCTGTACCTCGCGCAAGGCGGCGGCCGGCATGGCCTCGCCGCGCTCCACCAGGCCCTTAGGTAGAGCCCAGCGACGGCTGCCGTCGGGGGCGGTGGTGGCGATGAGGGCTACCTCGATTTCACCCTCGCCTGTGCGACGGAAGACCACTCCGCCCGCCGAAAGCTGGAATTTGGTCGGCACTTTGGCCACTGTCCCGTACCCCCCTTAACCCGAAACCTGAAACCCCTAACCCGAAACCCGCAACCCGTAACCCCTAAAGCCTGCCCTCGGCGTATCTGCGGCCCAGTTTTTCGAGCATGTCGGCGGTCATGGCCGCCAGGTCGTACTCCGGCTCCCAGCCCCACTCCTGGCGGGCGGCGCTGTCGTCAATGGAGCGAGGCCACGAATCGGCGATGGCCTGTCGGAAATCGGGTTTGTACTCGCAGACGAATTCGGGGATGTGTTTCCTGATCTCGGCGGCCAGCTCGCCGGCGGAGAAGCTCATGGCCGACAGGTTGAAGTCGGCATGGTGCTTGAGTCGGGAGAGGTCCGCTTCCATCAGGTCAATGGCCGCTTTGATGCAGTCGGGCATGTACATCATGGGCAGCACCGTGTCTTCCCTGACGAAGCAAGTGTACCGCTTGTGTTTGATCGCTTCGTAGAAGATTTCCACGGCGTAGTCTGTCGTTCCGCCGCCGGGTAGGGTTTCACTGCTAATGATGCCCGGATAGCGCACTCCGCGCACGTCCAGCCCGAAACGTATGAAGTAGTAGTTGCAGAGCAGTTCGCCGGCGACTTTGGTGACGCCGTACATGGTCGTCGGGCGCAGAACTGTTTCCTGCGGGGTGTTATCACGGGGGGTCTCCGGGCCGAAGGCGGCGATGGAGCTGGGACAGAAGACGCGCACCATCTCGTATTCCCTGGCGACTTCCAGAACATTGTACAGCCCGTTCATGTTTACTTCCCAGGCGAGTTGAGGCTTCTTCTCTCCCACGGCCGAGAGGATGGCAGCGAGGTGATAGATGGTGTCAATTTTGTACTTGCGCACGACCTCTTCGATGGTCTCCCGGCGGGTGACGTCAATGTACTCGAATGGTCCGGTGGTGCACAGCGCTTCGCTGGGTTTGGTTCTGTGACCGACGGCGATGACGTTCTCGTTGCCGTACCTACGACGCAGGGCCAGGGTCAACTCGGATCCGATTTGACCGCAGGCTCCGGTCACCAAAATCTTGGTCATGTCGCTTTTGGCCATGATGTTTCCTCCTGAGTTTTCTTCTTTGAAAATCCTCATGCCGGGGCGGATCGTCCCCGGCCGCCCCGTTGCGGATGGAGTGCAAGAGGAGTATAGCACAGCGCCTTGCTTTCGTCAAGGAAGTAGTGGGCGTAACGCGGGCTTCAGCCTGCGACAAACTGCAGCGGGCTGAAGCCCAGTTTACTCCACAAGTTTCAAGCTCACCGATCTCGCGGAGTTCAACTCCCCGAGATCAGAGGATCAGAGACGCAATGAAATGCCCCCCGGCTCACACGATCTGCCGCGTCATCTCCAGGTCCTCGTAGGCTACAATGCCTCTGGCGCTCAAGTAGGCGAGGAACTTCTGCGGGTCCAGACATCCCTCCGGCGCGTACACCCCTCCCTCCGTGGTCAAAAGCTCCCGGCGGAAGAGCATCTGCGCGCCGATAGAGAGGGAGAGCCCCGTTGCCTCCCGCATCTGACCGATACCGCAGGCCAGACGATGCACCTCCTGCCCCCCGACCTCGCCCCACACGTCAATGCGCACTGCCCCCAGCTCCGGTTCCTCAGCGCCCCCCAAATGCTCGATGAAATTGACCAATCGCGCCCCAGCCTCTCGAACCCATCTGAAATTGAACAGACCCCATTGAGCAGGGCGGATGAAAAATCCGGACCCGCGGCCAAAGCCCATGAAGAAGTTGACCTCTTCGATACCGGGGATAAAACGCGGGATGGTTTCCGGCTCGCTGTGGCCCATGTTCCAGACCTTGATAGTGCCGAAGCGGGGAAACTCGACCTGGCGCTCCTCGCCACAGGCCGGCAACATGACCCGCCTCCCTTCACGCCAAGCCACCACCTTACCGGATATAATGTGCAGCATGTGCCGGACCACCGCCTGCCCGCCACCGGCGTTCAGAGGCTGGTAGACGTAAATATCCACCCGGCGTGTTCTATCCAGGCGCTGAGCCCAGTAGCGCACGCCAGCATTGGAGAGCCCCGGACTGGTGCCCAGGCCCGTGATAACGATCACCCCCTGCTGTCGAGCCTCAGCAGCGAATCGGTCTATGACCGCTCCCGCCGCCTCCCACTCATCACAGATGCTGGCGTAGTCCACCCCGGCCTCAAGAGCCGCCCGCACCAGCTTTTCCTCGAACAGGTGAAAAGGCCCCAATGCCGAAGCGACCACGTCGTAGCCGCGCATGGCCTCCACCAATTGACGGTAATCGTTAGCATCCACCGGCCTGACGTCTACCGTGGCATTGGCCTTGACCAAACGAGCAGCTAACTCGCGCGCGGCGGAGACGTTGCGGTCGGCTATAGTCACCCGGCGCACACCCTCCGCCGTGGCCAGGTCCTCTACGGCGCGGCTGCCCATATCCCCCGCGCCCCCCAAGACGATGACTTCCACGGCTCCCTCCTTGTCTAATTATGTCATGTTACTCACAAGATTGGATAGCGGTAGCCATCAATTCGTGAATCTCCAACGGCTCGCCTTTGCCCGGTTCGCGCACCAGTGAGAGGGCTCCCTGAGCACATTTGGAGACGCACACGCCACATCCCATGCAGGCCTCGCCGTCCACCACGGCAACGCCCTCCTCCAGCGCCAGAGCTCCGAAGGGGCAGGAATCGGCGCAAAGGCTACAGCCGATGCACAGTTCATCATCTACACGGCTGACGTAGCCGGAAGGGGCCAGCATCGGAGTTCCGCCGCGCCAGGCCTGCATCGCTCCACAACAGCAGGAGCAACAGTTGCAGATGGCATAAAAGCGTCCCAGCATCGCATCTTTGAAGAAAGCGTGATGCACATGTCCGCGTTCGTGTTCAGCGCGCAGTATCTCCACTGCTTCTTCCGGTGTAATCCAGCGCGAGCGCCGGGGATGATGTTCAGCGACAAAAGTGGCAAAAGGCTCACCAACGATCAGACAGACATCCAGGGGCAGGCAAGGGTTGGGGCGCGAGGCACGACAGGGGCACTCCAAAGCCACGATGTGGTCCGGGTTGCGCAACACAATGTCACGGGCACGGGAGTAGGGGATCACCTGCTCCAGGTTGGTCAGGCTTATCTCCTCCTTGACGCTGACCAGCCGCTTCGCTGCCTCCAGGGGCAGCACTTTGCCGTGGTAGGTATCGGCGAAGGTAACGCGTTCAGAGCTTCGGTCACTGATCGCCCTGGGCGGGAATAGTCGTGCCAGTCGGCGCAGCAGGGGGCTCAAGACGCGAGCCAGAGGGTGTTCTCCGGTGCCAAGGCCAATGTAGAGATAAGGCCAACGGGCATAGATGTAGCCATGCAGCCAGTCGAAGAATGAATAGCCCGGCGTGCGTCGTGCCTCGCGGACGAAGGCGCGGGTGGAGGGTTTTATCAAACCAGACCAGAATTCGCGTTTCACCGTGTGTCCTTTTTCATAGTCGGCGGAGGAAAAGATGCGGCAGGGCATGGTCCCGCCCTACTCAGTGGCGACAAGTGCCAATGGCCCCAGCGCCCAGGATTGTTTTCGTGGCATTGTGAGTTTCCTCCTCATCCAGTATGCATCAAGAACGTCGTGTATAGCGCTCCTCAATCTCTTGAGCGCGGAGCACTCCCGCGTCCGTCAAGGTCAGTGATTTAGCCCGTCGGCTTTGCTCGATCAAACCCTTCTCCTCCAGCGCATCCAGTACCTCAAAGAGATACCCTTTCCAGGCCCGGCGAATGGTGATCCCGGGCAAGGGGTGCTCCCCCCACGAGCAGAGATAAATCAGCAGCAGGGTCAATTCCTCAATCAATTCATCGCGGGACGACTGTTCCTCCGCTCGTTGGAGAAGCTCATAGATCGAATGCGTGAGGAACACCTCCTCCGATGGGACTACGCTGTAGAGATAAGCCTTAAGTGCTTTCTCCGTCGCTTGCTGGAAATGAAACAGGGCCAGGTAGAACCGGCCGCGAAGCCTCAGTTCCTCAGCGTCCCCAAACTCATCCTGCGCATGGGTCAACCACCGTCGGGCCTCTTCCAGTCACTCCTGAGCCCCACCTCACCTCGTGCCAGGGAGCCGAAGAGGATCACTCGCAGAGCACCCATCTCCTCCAACTGCTTGAGGACGACCAGCAGCGCTCGTTCCAGAGATCGCTTGCGTTGCTCTTGACGTTCTCGGCTCTCCCTCAGGGTTCTCATTTCACAAACCGTACTCGGTGATCAGCATAGCAGCCTACACGATTGGTCAGCAGGGGCGGCCTCCATTACCGATTCGGAGTGTATACCATAGCCTCCACGGCAACGCAAACACTTCCCTGCGAGCGCGCGTGCTCCTCTCTGGATGTCTCTACCCTTGCCACTCCGTGTGGAAGGAGCCTTCTTTGTCAATGCGCCGGTAGGTGTGCGCGCCGAAGTAATCGCGTTGTGCCTGGGTCAGGTTGGCCGGCAGTCGCGCCGAGCGATAAGCGTCGTAGTAAGCCAGGGAGGCACTGAAGGCCAGACAGGGAATACCCAGGCCCACCGCCGTCTGCACGACGAAGCGCCAATCCTCTTGCCGACTCTGCACCGCTTCGGCGAATTCGGGGTCGAGCAACAGATTCAGCAGCCCGGGATTGCGCTCAAAGGCGGCGCGGATCTTATCCAGGAACCAGGCGCGGATGATGCACCCGCCACGCCAGATGCGAGCAATCTCGCTCAGGGGCAGGTTGTAGTCGTACTCCTGGCTGGCCACGCGCAACAGAGTGAACCCCTGGGCGTAGGAGCAGATCTTCGCCGCGTAAAGCGCAGACCGCACCGCACGGACAAGCCGCTCACGATCCCCCTGGTAGCGAGAGGTGGGTCCGGCCAAAACCGCCGAGGCAGCTACACGCTCGTCCTTGTAGGCGGAGATAATGCGCGACTCGACGGCAGCGTTGATGGTCGGCGTGGGCACGCCCAGGTCCAGCGCGTTCTGACTGGTCCACTTGCCAGTGCCCTTCTGTTTCGCCTCGTCCAGGATGACCTCTACCAGCGGCTTGCCGGTCTCCTCGTCCATTTTGGCGAAGATGTCGGCGGTGATTTCGATGAGGTAGGACTGCAACTCGCC
The DNA here is from genome assembly GCA_014360845.1 of Anaerolineae bacterium. Lineage (GTDB taxonomy): Bacteria > Chloroflexota > Anaerolineae > JACIWR01 > JACIWR01 > JACIWR01. The sequence goes on along the minus strand of JACIWR010000037.1, from coordinate 2,934 downwards.
CTGATTCCACTCGGCGAAAACATCGTGCAATTCCGCCGCCGAAAGGCCCGCCCCCCGGCTCAGGATGTCGTAGCTCTCGGCGATGAGCTGCATGTCGCCGTACTCGATGCCGTTGTGCACCATCTTGACGTAGTGGCCCGCGCCGCGTGGCCCGATGTAAGTTACACACGGGTCACCGTTGACCTTGGCGGCGATGGCGGTAAAGACGGGCTTCACCATCTCCCACGCTTCTTTCTGACCACCAGGCATGATGCTGGGCCCGTGCAAGGCTCCGTACTCGCCGCCGGAGACCCCGGTGCCAATGTAGAGGATGCCTTGTTTCTCCAGGTCGGCAGCCCGCCGCTCCGTATCGCCGAAGAAGGAGTTGCCGCCATCAATAAGCAGGTCGCCAGGCTCCAGGTGAGGTTTGAGTTGCTCGATGACCGCATCCACTGGCGCGCCGGCCTTGACCATGATCATGATCTTGCGCGGCTTCTCCAGCAGGTCCACGAACTCCTCCATGGTGTAACCGGCGGCGATATTCTTGCCCACCGCGCGTTCGGCCATGAATTCCTTCGTCCGTTCCGCAGTGCGATTGTAAACGGCCACGCTGAACCCATTACGCTCCACATTCAACGCCAGGTTTTGCCCCATCACAGCCAGGCCGATGATACCGAAGTCACATCTAGTTGTGGCTTCATGCATTGTAGAACCTCCTCTATGAAAAATCTACAAGTCGGCAAATCAGCAAGTCGGCAAATCGGCAAATCAGCAATGCTCAACGAAGTCTGGTGACAGAGTTCTGAATCTCAGTGACAAGCAGAGCTATGACCTCACCGATCAGATTCAGTCGATGCTCAATCACCTCTGGCGAGAGCAATGCCTTGGCCCGGTAATACCAACCTTTGCTCTCGCGAGCTGATCCGAGGGAGAATTTCAGAAAGCGAAGGCGATCCTTACCGTACCCACGACCGTACCCCTCTTCAATGTTAGCAGTAATGGAGCCAGCACTGCGGATCAACTGCTGTGCCACCGCCCGTCCTAACGGATGCTTCAACAATTGCTCGCAATCCCGCCAGCACAGGTCGTAGAAGAACAACGCCTTACGGTAGCCATAGAACCTCCACACCCCCTCGGCCTTCACCTCCTCTGTCACCTGGGCCTCCCACTCCTCATACGTTCCCCACCCCATCCAGGCCCCCTTGCTGACTTACTGATTTGCTCGATTGGCGATTTGCTCGATTTGCGATTTGCCCGCTTCGCTGAGTCTATACAACATCTCCCCGGCCTTATGCACCACCAGAATCCCCTCGTCTTCCCGCCCCTCCCACTCCGCCGGATCAATGCTTGCCGGGTCCAAATAACCCAGACCAATGCGCCGACAGCGTTCCTCTGGAATGCCGGTGGCCAGGGTCACCTGGATGCGCGGCTCCTCGACACCCGTCTCTGCGTCGTAGGTGCCCACACCCCGCAGGTGGGTAGAATGAGCCAGCACACACCAGGGATAATCCTTGAAGCGATCCCACTGCTTGAGGAAATAATCCCGCACGTGATAACCGATCTGGTCCAGAATCTTGCCGTGGGAGTAGCTCACCTCGGTAATGTGAGGTGCGTAGATGACGACCTCGCCACCATCGGCGATGACCGGCTCCAGTTTGTACATCCCTTTGGCTCCCAGCCACAGATCATCGTACATCTCCGGCATGATGGACAGCACCCGCCGGAACGGCTTGTCCACGTAGATGACATGCAGCTTGGCCGAGAGATCCGCCGCCGCTGACCACGCCTCCTCCGGCGTGCCGATGAACAGTCCGGCCAGTCCTTCATCCCGGACCACCAGGCTGAAGCACAGCTTGGGTCGGTCAATGAAAGAGGCCGCCCGATCAATAAGCCGGCGCACGGGCGTGTCTTTGGTGCCGATGATCTTCATGCTGGTGATCACCGCCCCCAGCCAATGGGTGAAATCAATCACCGCCTGCCCGCCGATGCCGGGGAAGAAGTACTTATTGCCACCGGAAAAGCCCACCACCTCGTGAGGAAACGTCGGCCCGCAAATGATGAGCTGGTCGTAATCGAAGACGAGCTTGTTAACGGCTACGGTGACCGGCTCGGCCAGGAGCCCCTGGGTCGTGTCGCGTGTCTCGTGCTCGGTGATGACACCCAGGGTGGCGAAGGTATCGGGGAGGTCCCAGCGGTGGTTGAAAAGGCGCACTCCGGCATAACGCTGGCGGTGCTCCTCCGCGGTGATTCCCACCCGATGACGCAGGGCCTCCTCGCTCATCGGTTTATGCGTGCCCGAGGCGACCAGATAATCCAACGCCGCTACTCGCTCCCCCAGCAACTCGTGGAACAGGCGGAAGAACATGGGGATGGGCGCGGTGCGGGTATGATCGGGGATGATGACCAGCACCCGCTGGCCCGTCATATCGTGCTCGGCGAAAGCCTGCGAAGCCAGCTCTCGCACCTCGGTTTCACTAAGGTAACCGTTTTCGTAGCTTTTGCCAATTACCATTGCATCTCCTCATGAAAATCTGCAAATCGGCGAATCTGCAAATCGGCGAATCTGCAAATCGGCGAATCTGCAAATCAGCAATGCTTAACGGAGTCTGGTGGTAGAGTTCTGAATCTCAGTGACAAGCAGAGCTATGACCTCACCGATCAGATTCAGGCGATGTTCAATCACCTCTGGCGAGAGCAATTCCTTAGCCCGGTAATACCAGCCTTTACTCTCGCGGGCTGAGCCGAGGGAGAATTTCAGGAAGCGAAGGCGATCCCTACCATACCCACGGCCATATCCCTCTTCGATGTTAGCAGTAATAGAACCGGCACTGCGGATCAACTGCTGTGCCACCGCCCGCCCCAACGGATGTTTCAGTAACTGCTCACAATCCCGCCAGCACAGGTCGTAGAAAAACAATGCCTTACGGTAGCCATAAAACCTCCATACCCCCTCCG